>JAICJW010000392.1 GCA_025928215.1 Chloroflexia bacterium
CACCGTGACGTACCGCTGGAGGGTAATGTCGCCCGTCTCCGGGTCCACTTCCACGACGGCGATGTGCGCGCCGGAGGGGTAGGTGAGGCCCGGCGGCTTGAAGAAGTCGTTCTCCTCCAATCCGGGGTTGATGTCGTTCGGCAGTTTGTCGCTGTACGCGGCGGCGGCGATCTCCGCGAGACCCTTGGAGCGATCCGCCGCGCCCTTGACGCTGAATTTTCCCTCCGCGAACTCGATGTCCTCCGGCGCCGCTTCGAGCAGATGGGCAGCAATCCGGCGCGCCTTCGCCTCCACCTTATCGAGCGCCATGACGAGCGCCGAGCCGCCGGTAACGAGGCCACGGCTGCCCATCGTCCCCTGCCCGATCGGCGTATTGCCCGTATCGCCATGGCGGACGGCGATGTTATCGAAGGCGACGCCGAGGCGGTCGGCGACGATCTGCGAGAAGGTCGTCTCCTGCCCCTGGCCGTGGGGAGAAATGCCCGTCATCACCGTCACCGCGCCGGACGGCTCGACGCGCACCGACGCGCTCTCGTACGGCCCGAAGCCGCACATCTCGATGTAGCAGCTAACGCCGATACCCATGTAGCGCCCCTGCTGGCGCAATTTCGCCTGCTCTGCCCGTAATTTCTTGTAGTCCGCCAGTTCCAGCACCTTATCGAGTGACCGCTCGTACTCGCCGCTATCGTAGGTGAGGCCGGTTGGCGTCTTGTAGGGGAAGGCGTCCGGCGGGATGAAGTTCTTGCGGCGCACCTCGGCCGGATCCATCTTCAGGGCGTCCGCCACCTGATCCATGATCCGCTCGATGTAGTAGCACGCCTCCGGCCGCCCCGCGCCACGGTAGGCCGCGACGGACATCGTATTTGTGTGGACGCAGGTGACATCAATCGTGATGTTCGGGATATTGTACGTGCCGACGGCCATCTGCGCGGTGAGCACCGCCAGCCCGGCGGCGAGTGGATAGGCGCCGATATTGCTCGTGATCTGCTCCTTGAGGCCGAGCACCGTGCCATCCTTGCGCGCCGCGACCTGCACCTTAATTTCCTGATCGCGCCCGTGGTTCGTCGCCAGCATGTTCTCGGAGCGTGTCTCGATCCACTTGACGGGCCGCTTCAGTTCGCGCGCAATCGCCGAGATGATGATGTCTTCCGGGTACGCGCCGATCTTGACGCCGAAACCGCCGCCCACTTCCGGCGCGATCACGCGCACATCCGACTCGGACATGCGGAGCACCTGCGCGATGGTGGAGCGGACACTGTGCGGGTTCTGGTTGGAGCTCCAGACAGTCAGGGTGTTCTGCCAGCCGTCCCATGAGGCGGCGACGGCACGCCCCTCCATCGGCACGGCGGCGAGCCGCTGGCTGACGATGTGGAGGTCGAGGACGACGCCCTCCTTCTCCGCCTCGGCGAAGGCGGCGTCTACATCGCCGCTCGCCTTCGTCCAGTGCAGGCCGACATTGTCCGGCTTATCTCCGTAGAGTTTCGGCGCGTCCGGCGCCATCGCCGCTGCAAGCGTCGCGGCGACGGGCAAAGGCTCCCAATCCACCTCGATCAAATCCACGGCATCGCGTGCGATGTACATATCGGTGGCGACGACCGCCGCGACTTGCTCGCCGACATGGCGGATTTTGCCGACGGCGAGGGGATATTGCACCTGGAGTTCCGACTGGCCGGAGTCTTGCTCGGCTTGCTCTTCCTGCACATCCCCCGCGACATCGCCGCCCTCGCCGCCACCACCGACCATTGGGCCGGCCATCTTCTTCATCTGCTCGCCGGTGAAGACGGCGACGACGCCCGGATGGGCGAGCGCGGCGGAGGCGTCAATGCCGTTGATGCGCGCGTGCGCGTAGGGGCTACGGAGAATCGCGCAATGGAGCATCCCCGGCAACTGGACGTCCCCAACGTACGTGGAGGTCCCGGTGATCAGGCGGGGATCTTCTTTGCGGCGGACTCGTGCCCCAACATAGCGGGAGTAAACCACGTCACGTTCCTTCCTGTTCCATCCGCGGGTAAGCCGACGAGTGTTCGCGGTGCTGGTGGCAGTATACTACGAGACCAGCAGGAGCAATGAGTTCGGAGTTCGATGTTCGACGTTCGAAGTGAGATCCGGACCGTTCTTCGAACTCCGAACTCCGAACTCCGAACTTCTTGCTTCCACGAGGGGGATACCATGGAAATCGCATTCATCGGACTGGGCGCGATGGGAACGCCGATGGCGCGAACGCTGCTCAAAGCAGGGTTCGCGCTCTCCGGCTACGATGCCGACCCGGCGCGGGTGGCGGCGCTCGTCCCGGATGGCGCGACGGCCGCCGGGAGCACGGCGGAGGTGGCAGCGCGGGCGGACGTGCTGCTTGTGATGGTGCAGAATTACGCGCAGGCGTGCGCGGCGCTGCTTGGACCGGAGGGCGCATTCGCCGCGCTGCCACCGGGCGCGACCGTCCTCATCATGAGCACGATTGCCCCGGCGCAGGCGCGTGAACTGGCGACGCATGCGGCGGAGCGGGGTCTCGGCTTCGTGGACGCACCCGTCAGCGGCGGGCCGACGCGCGCCGCGACGGGGGATCTGAGCATCGCCATCAGTGGCGATCCGGTGGCGGTGGCGCGCTGCCAGCCCGTCCTCGATACGCTCGGCAAACAGCAGTATCCCGTCGGCGATCAGGTCGGGCAGGCGCTCACGTTGAAGATCGTCCATCAGTTGCTCGCGGGCGTGCATATCGCGGCGGCGGCGGAAGCGATCGAACTCGGCAATCGTGCCGGGATCGCGCCCGCTGTGATCGAGAACTTCGTTATGCATGGCGCGGGGGCCTCGTGGATGTTCGGGGATCGCGGCCCGCGCATGGTCTCCGGTCAGTACACGCCGCCCAGAAGCGCGCTCGCGATCTTCGTCAAAGACCTCGGCATCGTCCATGACCTCGGTGCGTCGGTCGGCCTGCCATTACCGATCAGCGACAGCGCGCTTGCCCTCTTCCGCCAGGCCGCCGACGCGGGCATGACGCACCTCGACGACGCGGCGGTGATTGAGATCGTCCGCATGAATGGCGAGGGGCAAAATGTTACAAAGTAGTCATTTTTCACCATCTGTTGAAACGATCCGCTATCCTCAGCCGTGACTGATTGGGAGAAGATGCCAATTGGATGGCTGCCCCTCTCCATCGCAATGGAGAGGGGCAGCGGGTGAGGAAGGAGAGCGTGATGCAATGGAAACGGTTCGGACCGGCGATGCTGCTCGGTCTGCTCGCGCTCGGCCTTGCCGCCTGTAGCGGGGGCAGCGGCCTGACGGTGCCGACGATGAGCGCGCCCACGCCAACAGTTATTGCCGTAACCGCCGCGCCTACGGTGGCGAGCGCATCCGTGACGAGCGCGAGCGTTGCCCACGCCACCACTCCCACCGCGACGCGACCGGCCGGCGCGGCGCGAGGAACAGCGGCAGGCAGCCCGGCGGCGCGGGCGACGAGTCGGCCCAATGGCAGCGCCGCGCCCGCGCCGTCGCCGCGTGCATCCGCGCTCGGGCAGGCACTTTCGGGGCATACCGCGCCGGTTTTCTCCGTCGTCTATAGCCCGGATGGCACGATGCTCGCGACGGCGAGCGGCGATCGGACGATCAAACTCTGGGATGCCGCGACCCGCAAGGAGTTGAAGACCCTCAGCGGTCACACCGGTGCGGTCAGCACCGTCGCCTTCAGCCCGGATGGGAAATCTCTCGCCAGCGGCAGCGCGGACACGACGATCAAGGTGTGGGATGTCGCGTCGGGCACGGAGAGGGCGACGCTCACCGGGCATACGGAGACGGTCTTCTCCGTCGCGTTCAGCCCCGATGGCAAGACGCTCGTCAGCGGCAGTGTGGACAGGAGAGTCAAATTGTGGGACGTGGCGACCGGGAAAGAGATAAAGACGCTGACCGGTCACACCGGCATCGTCCATTCCGTCGCCTTCAGCCCGGACGGTAAAACCGTCGCGAGCGGCGGTGACGATGGATCGGTCAGACTGTGGGATGTCGCGGCGGGGAAAGCGGTGCGGACGTTTGGCCCGCAGCCGCGTGCGATCCTCTCCGTCGCTTTCGATCC
>JAICJW010000211.1 GCA_025928215.1 Chloroflexia bacterium
CGATGATCACGGCGATCAGGAGCACGATGCCCACGATCTGGATGTAGCCGAGCACCAGGCCGGCGGTCGCCATGCCGCCACCCGTCACGCGGCCCGCCGAGCGGCGGATTTCGCCACGAGCGATATGGCCGGTGATCACAGCGATCAGCGCGCCGATAAACGGCACAACCGTCCAGCCTACGACGCCGCAGACGAGGCTGACGATTGCCGTGGTGGATGTCGTCGTGGCGGGCGGTGCGTACATCGGCGGCGGATAACCGTACCCGTATGGCCCCGGCGGCGGAGCGCCGACATACTGGCCTGTCGGTTGCATGTGTGGCGGGGGCGGCCCTTGCGGTGTCATTGGTATCCTCCCTTTTTCCTCTATGCCTGCGCACTATGATAAAGCAACTAACGGGATTCGTCGAGCGCCTCATGAGCGCAGCAAGCCGAGACGCACCCCACATCGTCTCACCGCTTGACACTGCACAATGCGCTATCATATTATTGGGGCAGGCGAGTACAAAACCTTCATCTAGTCATCATTATCGTGCTCGCAGCGATTTTTCGTGGTTGGGGCCATGAAAGTCGCTCTGCGGAACAGCGATCGCGGAAGGTGGTGATGGGGGGCGAGGAAGAGCGTGTCTGACCTTGCCGGTTTCGGCGGGGACGAGATTGAGGTCGTATCATGCGAGGGAAGAGGAGAAGAATGTTCGTACCACGTCGTATGCTGACCGCGTGTATCGTCATGGTGATCGTGTTGATGCTGGGCGGCACGTCCGTATTTGCGAAGGGTCACGATGATGCCACGCCGGTGAATGGAACGTCCAGCGGGACATCCACGCTGACGAACCCGAGCACCTGCAACCCGCCAAGTGGCAACCCAGCCTTTTTGATCTGCAACTTTGATGTGACGGGCACATACTCCGGCACGCCGATTGGGTCAGGGACCTATAGCGGCCACGTCACGCTCGACTATCACAGCTACACGGCGACAAATCCCTGCGCCACGGCGACCGGCACCATCACCTTCACGAATGCGCACGGCGATCAGTTGGTTACCACCCTCGGGCCGGGATCGCAGGTCTGCGAGACGGCGGTTGCCACCGTTCACAGCGAGCATCTCGTCTTGAAGATTATGAGTGGCACGGGTCTCTTCAAGCATGCATCGGGCACCATCGTATCGAATGGCACGACGACGGACACCGGGCCGGGCACGCACGCCGATTCGGCGACGCTCACGGGATCCATCACCCTCCATGGGCATCACGGCAAGGGCAATGATGATGGTGGAGACGACGATAACGGCGGCAATCACGATGGCGGCAACGATTAGCCTCTCTGCGTGATCGCGCACAAGCAACGAGAGCGGTGGACCGTTTGTGGCCCACCGCTCTCGTTGCTCCGGCAATCCGTTTTGCATCACCGGCTCAGTCTTGGCATCCGCTCTCCGCCATGTAACCATACGAGCGATCGGCGTCAACCGCCGTCTCATTGGCAATCCATTTCATGCCTGCGGGGAAGGAGTGACCGACGACATGCCGCTTGATCTTCGGCCTATTGTGCGCGCTCCGTTGCTCATCCCCTCGCCGCTCGAGCGCTATCGCCCTGAACCGGGGCGGCACGTGGTTCATGACGACATCGTTCTTACGGCGGGCGGCGGGCCTGGCCCCGATTTCAACATCGCCTTCGTGCTCGGTCCCGTGCCGCCGGAGCGGGCCTTCGCGCTGGCGGATGCCTTCTTCGACGCCTCGGGCTACGCGATTGTCGTCGAGTCGGAATCCGCACGACCCACCGAAGAGGCGATCCAGACGCGTGGCTGGCAGCTGGACGAGGAGGAACCGGCGCTTGCGCTCTTGCCTATCCCCACTCCCCCGCCGCCACCGACCGGCCTGACGATCCGGCGGGTGACGACCGACGCGGCATTCACCGATTTCATGACCATCACGCAAACGGGGCGGCGCTGGATTCCGTCGCTCGATGCCGCGCGGGACCCGGCGGTCGCCCTCTTCGTCGGCTACGACCGGGACGCGCCCGTCGCCACATCGCGGATCGCTCGCTATGGCACCGTGGGGGACATCAACGGCGTCGTGACCGCGCCGACACACCGCCGACGGGGCATCGGAACAGCGATGACGTGGGCCGCTGTCGCGGAGGGCGCGCGGCGTGGCTGTACGGCGATAACGCTCACCGCGACAGAGATGGGGTATCCCGTCTATCAGCGAATGGGCTTCGTGCCAGTCTGCGCATACCGCACCTATCTGCCACCGGGTGAGGTTGACCCTTCCCGGCCGGAGGCGTAGAGTAGCTTTCCGACGCAGCGGCGGACGTCGCGCATGCAGAGAGAGCGGAAGGGGCCAAAGATGGCATCCACAGCAACCGCTACCGCGCTCATAGATAGCGATATCCACAGCACGGTGCCGAATGTCGAGGCGCTTTTTCCGTACCTGCCCCGGCACTGGATCGAGCATGTCAATCAGTCCGTCTTCAAGGGCGCGAGCACAACATACTATCCCCCGCGCGCTCCCATCGCCGCCCGACCCGGCAGCGCCCCGCCCGACGGACCGGCTGGTTCCAGCCTCGCCCTTCTCCGCAGCCAGGTACTCGATCCGCTCGGTGTGGAGATCGCGATTCTTAACTGCCTCTACGCGATTGACAGCCTGCACAACCCGGAGGCGGCGGTCGCCTTCGCCCGCGCCGTCAACGACTGGCAAATCGCGGAGTGGCTGGAGAAGGATGATCGTCTGCGCGCCTCAATCGTCGTGCCGGTCCAGTTGCCGGAACTGGCGGCGGCGGAGATCGCGCGCGTCGGGGACCACCCCGGTTTCGTCCAGGTGCTGCTGCCGGTGCGCTCGGAGCATCCCTATGGCAGCCGCATCCATCGCCCGTTATGGGAAGCGATTGCGACACAGCATCTCGTCGCCGGAATCCATTTCGGCGGCGCGCCCGGCAACCCGCCCTTCCCCTCCGGCTGGCCGTCGTACTACTTCGAGGAGTACGCCGGGATGGCGCAGGTTTTCCAATCGCAGTTGGCAAGCATCATCAGTGAGGGTGTACTCGACCTCTTTCCCACCCTGCGCATCGCGCTGCTGGAAAGCGGCTTCACCTGGCTACCCGCCTTCATGTGGCGCTTCGACAAGGAGTGGCGCAACCTGCGCCGCCTCGTCCCCTGGGTGAAACGCGCGCCGTCGGAGTACATCCGCGAGCATGTGCGCCTGACGGTGCAGCCACTCGACGCACCGCCGACGTGGCGGGATATGGAACGGACGATCGCGCAGATTGACGGCGATCACATGCTCCTGTTCGCCACCGATTATCCGCATCCGCACGGCGCCAATCCGCTCGAAACGCTGCTGCCGCATCTGCCTGATACGTTGGCGCGGAAGATCCGCTCCGAGAATGCCCGCGATCTCTATGGACTGGCGTAGGCTTATCCGGGAGGAATTGCCCCATGGCGACCACACTCGAACGCACGACGCGGCAGGCGCGGACGAAACCGGCGATCATTGATTGCGACATCCACAACGAACTCGACTCGGAGCGCGATCTGTACCCGTTTCTCTCCGATCGCTGGCGCACCCATCTGATGACCTACGGGATGTGCGGGCCGTCGGGGGCGGTCTATCCGCGCTTCACGAATCGGCGTGCCGATGCCTACCCGCCATCGGGGCGCGAGGCGGGATCGGAGTGCACCTTCACCGCCGTGCAATTGCTGGATGAGTGGAACATCGCCTGCGGCATCCTCAACCCGCTGACCGGGGCAGGCTCCCAGCTCAACCCGGAGTTCGATGCCGCGCTGGCAACCGCCGTCAATGACTGGCAGGTGGCGGAATGGCTCGAGAAGGAACCGCGCCTGCGCGCCTCGATTATCCTCCCCTTCGAGCACGCCGATCTCGCCGTGGCGGAGATCGAACGCCGCGCCCGCGACTCCCGCTTCGTCCAGGTGCAGTTCACCGGCCGCCCGCGCGAGCCGATGGGCCGCCGCAAATATTGGCCGATTTACGAAGCATGCGCCGCGCACGGCCTCGCCGTGATGTCGCACGCCTTCGGGTCAGGCGGGCAGCCGATCACCGGCTGCGGCTGGCCATCCTTCTACATCGAGGATCACGTCGGGCCATCCCAATCCATGCAGGCCAATCTGATCAGCCTCGTCGTCGAGGGCGTCTTTGAGCTCTTTCCGACCTTGCGCGTCGTCTCGGCGGAAAACGGCTTCGCCTGGGTGCCGTCGCTGATGTGGCGGCTCGATACTACCTTCGATCTGCTGCGCGACGAGACACCCCACCTCACCCGCCGTCCCTCCGAGCAAATCCGCGCGCATGTCTGGTTCTGCACGCAGCCCGTTGAGGAGCCGCACCGGCCGGAAGACCTCCTCTGGCTGATGGAGCAGGTCGGCACGGATCACTTGATCTTCGCGAGCGACTACGCCCACTGGGACTGGGATGCGCCCGACACCGCGATCCCGGCGCGTCTCCCGGACGACCTCCGCCGGAAAATCTACTACGACAACGCCCTCGCCCTCTACGGCGACCGGCTCTTGAAGTAGAAAGTGGAAAGTAACAAGGAACAAGTGGTGAATGCGAGCGCTAGAGTAGTTCTCTTTCTCCTTTCCACTTTCTACTAGTTACTCGCTCCCGTAGGGAGGCAACGGTGGAACGGTATGTGGTGGGGCGGGTGGAGGAGATTCCGCCGGGCGGGCGGAAGATCGTCACGGTCGCCGGGCGGTCTATCGGCATCTTCAATGTGAACGGCGCGTTCTTCGCCCTGCGCAACCGCTGCCCACATCAGGGTGGCCCGTTATGTGAGGGGGCACTCTGGGGGATGCTCCAGGCGCGTGTGCCGGGCGAACTGGAATACACTCGCGCGGGCGAAATCCTCACCTGAGAGTGGCACGGCTGGGAGTTCGACATTCGCACCGGGCAGTCCTGGTGCGACCCGGAGCGACTGCGTGTGCGCCGCTACGATGTCAGCGTCGAGCCGGGTGAGGCCCTCACCACGATTGATGCGCCGCTCCCTGGCAAGGTGCCGGGGCCATATGTCGCCGAGACGTATCCGGTGGTGGCGGAGGGGCAGTATCTCGTCATCGCGGTCGCCTCCTGATCGGAATGACCCCGGCGTTATCCCTCATGTATCCCAACCCAAACGACGCATGCCCATTTCCACGCGGACGCACGGCGGGAACCGTTGCGCCAGCCGTGTTGTATAGGAGGTGACGGATCACTCCGGGGAGGGCCGGCCACTGGAGGAACGAGCGCGGATCGAACGCCCGATCTCCGGACGGCATACATGCTGGATACGCACAACATGGGTTCATGGCCGAATGTGACGAGTGGCGCGGTTACGATGGATCTCTTTGACACGACGACCGGCGCGGAGCGGGAGGTGCCGCTCTCAATGATCCATGCGGGTATCTTCCCGACAGATCGCACGATCAACGGCGAACCGGTGATCCGCTCATTCTCGCCCGGCATCGTTGCCAGCCCGGACAGCACGCGGCTCTTCATCGTCCACCCGGACGCGGACGCGACCACGGTCATCAACCTGGAGGCAGGGCGCGTTGAGCGGACCGAGCGCATCCATCCCTTCGTCTCCGCCGCGCGGCAGCTCTTCGGCTGGCTGGTGCTGCGGCGCGTCGCCGCGAAGGAAGCGCCGGAAAGCACGGACGCACAAGCGACTATTTCGCCGGATGGTTACACGCTCTCCATTACCGGCACGATGATCCACCCGCGCGATGACGACTCCGATGATGTCACCAATCAGGGAGTGCGGTTCGTGGACCTACGGACGTTCACGGAGACGGGGCATCTGCTGCAACAGCAGTATCAGGGATATGCACGCCGACTGACCGTCCAATGGAGCGCGGACGGCCGGCTGCTCTACATCGGCAATGTCACCGGTTCAACGATGCCGGATGGCAGCAAGGATACCTATCAACTACGGGTCATGGATACACGCAGCCACGCCATTACCGCCACCCGAACCTACGTCGCGGATGCGCAGACAACGGTCTATCTCCTTGCGACCTGGTTCGCCCTGCCGCGATAACGGGCGCTGATGCTCTTCCCAATTGCCTCCGAGGGATTCCTACTACTTCTTGATCTGCCAGTAGGCGATGTTCCAGACGGACCAATCCCACGGCGTCGGATTGGTATTGATGAGGTCGGTGCGGTGGCCATTGACGGAGGCGCGATCCACGATCGGGATTTCGACGTGGTTATTCATCAGGTAATCGTTGCACTGAATCTGCAACTGCGCGCGCTTCTCCGGGTCCAGTTCCTTCTTCAGTTGATCCACCAATGCATCGTATTTCGGGTCGCTGAAGCGATCGTAGTTGGTGCCGGACCAGTTATTCGCCTTCTGCGCGATCTGTGCGGTCGTGAATCCCTCGAAGAAGACCTGCGCATCCGGCAATAGCGGGCCGAGCGTCCACATCTGCATATCGCGCTCGAAGCGGGCGGCGGCGTCCGCGTCGGTCGGCGCGCCGAAGAAGACGCCCGAATCCACATTCTTGATGTCCATGCTAATACCCGCCTGCTGGAAGGCCTGCTTGATGACCTGCTCCGTCTTCTCGCGGATCGGATTGACCGTGGAGGTGAAGACGATCTTCATCGGCACGCCGTTCTTGGCGCGGATGCCGTCCGTACCCTTCACCCAGCCGTCCGCATCGAGGAGCTGATTCGCCTTCGCCACATCATAGCCGCAGGTCGTGTTCTTCGAGTTCGTCTGCGGCGGCACGCTGGGGATGATATTGCAGGTCGGCTTGCCTGCCGCGCCGTAGAGATTCGTCGTGATGCTGTCGCGGTCCACGAGGTAGGAGAGCGCCTCGCGCACCTTTGGATCGCTCAGAAACGGGTGCGGCGCTTTGACGGACGACTTCTCGCCGTCCACCGCCGTATTCGGATCGGAGAAATTCAGTTGAATCTTCTCGACGCCGAAGCCGAAGGTGACATCGAGGCTCTTGCCGGCGTCCGTCAGTTGTTTGAGGGTGGACGGGTCCACCTGGAGATTCCATGCCCAGTCAATCTGCCCGGTCTGGACGGCCTTTGCCGCCGTTGCCGCGTCGCCGCCACCCTTCCAATCTATCCCGTCGAAGAAGGGCGCGTTGGTTTCGCGGTAGTTGTCATTGATGACGTACTGCACATTGTCGCCGGAGGTGAAGGACTTCACTTTGAATGGGCCGGTGCCGATTGGGTTGGTGTTGATCGGGCAACTCTTCGGGTCCGTGCAGGTGGCGAGCTGCGCCTTCTGCAGGAGGGGGGTGATGCCGGAGAGGTACCACGTCGCGGTTGGCTGCGTGAAGTTCACGACGATTGTCGTCGCGTCCGGCGTGTCCACGCCGGCGATGTCACTGTAATCGGCGACGGTCGAGGTGCTGTTCTCCGGTTTGATCGCGTACTGCCACGTCGCCACGAAATCCGCCGCGGTGACGGGCGTGCCGTTCGACCACTTCATGCCGTCGCGCAGTTTCCATGTCACGCGCTTCCCGTCCGCCGCGAGTTGGCCGTTGGCGGCGGACGGGATCTCTGCCGCGAGGATCGGCACATCAGGCGTCGCCGCGCTGCCGGAGATAACTGCCAGCGGCTCCTGAACGACGCGCGCCGCCTCGGAATTATTGCCGCCCTGTGAGAGGTGAATATTGAGCAGCGTCGGCGCTTGCCACGAGAGCACCTTGAGCGTCCCGCCGCCGCCGCGCTTCGTCGGCGCGGTGCCGCGCGCGGCGGCGATGGGCGCGGTCGCCGCCGCAGCCGTCCGGCTCACCGCCGCGCCCGACGCGCTCGGCGAACCCGCTGCGGCCGTGCCGGTACTGGCCGTGCCGCCCGCCGTTGTGGAGGGAGCGGTCGCGGCGGACACGGAGGCCGCGCTCGTCGTTGGCGCGGTGGTGGCAGCAGCCG
>JAICJW010000362.1 GCA_025928215.1 Chloroflexia bacterium
ACCCACGCGAAGGCGAGCGCGCCGATCAGGTTCGTCACCAGGACGACGGCCCAGAGGCGCGCGACCCGCCAGAATGTCTCCGTCGATGGCTTATTGAGAAGCGGCAGGATCGGCGTCAGGGTGTTTTCCGTGAACAACTGCTGCCGACCGAGAATGACGATCAAGAAGCCAATGCTATAGCCGAGATTGACGACAATCGGCCGCCAGGGTGTATCGGGCAGCCGCGCGCGGAGCAGCCCCATCGCGACGAGCGAGAAGCCCATCGAAAGCCCCGCCGCCAGCCCCGACCAGGCGAGCGCGGACCAGGTTCGGCGCAGTTCATCTTCCCCCTCGCGCCGGATGACCTCATAGACGACGAGTGGGCGGGGCGCGCCGCGCGCCTCAACCTCCTCGTGCTCGCCCGCGTGCAGATCGGGCGCGGCGCCGTCCGGGTTATCCCGTTCGCGGACTGTTTCAGCCACTGTCGCTCCTCTCACCTCTCGCATTGATCGGGAAGTCCGCGTCGTGTACGGTACTCATTCTCAATTTCCGTGCCGCTCACTGACCAGCGGCGGCTCTCCTGGCGGTGACGCGATTCCCTGAAGTTATTGTGGCACCGGATTTGCATTGCCCTTCGACTGAAGAAGCATCCCGCGGCGCATGCCACAGGGATGCCAAGCCCGTAGCGAAGGAGTGCAACGATGGTCACCGAGAGCCACCGATCAATCACTGAACTGATCGAGCCACCGCTGATGGCGGTGGATATGCGCGTTCCCTCGATGGTTGTCCTGCGGCGGCTGGAGCAGGAGGGCAATCACACGGCGATCATCACGGACGAGGGTAAGCCGGTCGGCCTGATCACCCTCGCCGCCGCGCGCGAGGAGGCGACCGAAGACAAACTCGTCGGCCAACTGACCGTCGAGCCATTACAGATGGTTCTCCCGGATACCGCCACCGTGGACGACGCCATCCGCATGAATACCGCGAACATGGACCGCGTGCCGGTCGTCAATGCGGACGGCGTGCTCGTCGGCGAACTGCCGCGCACAAAGATCGCCGCAACCGGCATGAACCATGGCGACGAAGTGCCGATCGTCGCGGAGCGGCTCGGCACGGAGATGCCGATGACCGTCACGGCGGGGCAATCCGTCGTCGGTAGTGACGGCGGACACATCGGCACGGTCAAAGATGTCGTCGTCGAAGTGAACACCGGGCGTGTCGGCCATATCGTCGTTGAAGAGGGAAAGCTCTTCAAGAAGGATCGGAAAGTCCCCGTGGATCTCATTGACCCCATGTCGGACGACGATCACGTTCACCTCAAGGTAGACAAGGCGGACGTTGACCGCCTCGGGGATGTGAGCGCGCGGTAACGGCGTTCCTCACCCCCGGCCCCTCTCCATCGCCGGACGGATTTTATTATGTCGTAACCTGAGAGCGATGGAGAGGGGCCGGGGAACGATCGGGAGGGTCAGGGCCTTCTTTCACCCTTCCATGCATCATGCATTTTTCCCCCTCTCCTTTGCCGCAAGGCAAAGGAGAGGGGGCCGGGGGTGAGGTTCCCCTATCCCGCCGTCATTGCGGCGACTTCGTCGCGGATGTCCTGGAAGGCAACGGTGCTCAGGTAGCGTTCGCCGGTGTCCGGCAGAACGACGACGACCAATTTGCCTGCATTTTCCGGTCGCGCCGCGACCTTCACCGCGCCGGCCGCCGCCGCGCCGCACGAGATACCGACGAGCAGACCCTCCTCGCGGATAATCCGGCGCATCATCTCCAACGCTTCATCGCTGGAGACAGGCAATACCTCATCGAGTAGATCAACGGCCAGCACGTCGGGGATAAAGTTCGCACCGAGACCCTGAATCTTGTGCCCGGCGGGTGTCATCGGTTCGCCCGCCAACTGCTGCTCGATGATCGGCGATTCGGCTGGCTCGACGCCGATGATTTTTAGCTCCGGCTTCATTGGCTTCAGCACCTGCGCGATGCCCGTCAGGGTGCCGCCCGTGCCGATCCCACCGACGACGATATCCACCGCGCCATCGGTATCCTCCCAGATCTCCACCGCCGTCGTTTCGCGGTGAATCTTCGGGTTCGCGGGATTCATGAACTGTTGCGGCATCCAGGCGTTGCCGTTTTCCGCGACGATCCGCTCCGCGCGCGCCACCGCGCCGGTCATCCCCTGCGACGCCGGAGTAAGGATCAGTTCCGCACCGTACGCACGCAGGAGCATCCGCCGTTCGAGGCTCATGCTGTCCGGCATCGTCAGAATCAGATGGTAGCCGCGCGCCGCCGCCGCCCACGCCAGGCCGATCCCTGTGTTGCCACTCGTCGGCTCGACGATCAATGTCTCCTGATTGATGATGCCGCGCTCCTCCGCATCCGCCAGCATGCTGACGGCGATGCGGTCCTTAACGGAGAAGCCTGGCGTGAGCGCCTCCAGTTTCGCGACGACGCGGCCCGGCAGCCCGGCGGCGACCTTGTTCAGTTGGACGAGTGGTGTGTTGCCGATCAGTTCCCAGGCATCTTTCGCGATCTTTGGGCGTACGCGGCGATTGAGCGTGGTTCGCGCCATGGTACACGGCTCCTTCTGCGGTATGCTTACCGTGCCGGGAAGTTCCGGCCTCTGTCGGATGCGTATTCATCGCATCACCGGGTGGGTTTGTCAAGAATACGAAGAAGGAGTCGGGTTGAAAAACCTCCTCGTCTTTCAGTCCGGTGGGGTGACGGCGGTAATCAACGCGAGCATGGTCGGCGTCGTGCGCGAGGGGATGGCGCAGGGCGCAGTCGGGGAGATTATCGGCGCGCGGGCGGGAATTCGTGGGCTTCTCGATGGCGACCTGCTTGATGTACGCCGCCAACCCGCCGCGACGCTCGACCGCGTGCGAAACACGCCATCCGCCGCGCTCGGCAGCACGCGCTACAAGCCGACGGATGACGATATTGCCCGCGCGCTGGACGCGCTGCAACGGCTGAACGTCGGCTATGTCTGCCCGATTGGTGGCAACGATTCAGCGGATACAGCCCACCGCCTCCATCGCGCGGCGCACGCGGCGGGGTTGGAGATCACCTTCGTCACTGTGCCGAAAACGATTGACAACGACCTGCCGCACACGGACCACACGCCGGGGTACGCCTCCGTCGCGCGGGCAGTGGCGCGGATGGCGCGCGAGACGGCGTACGACACCGCAGCATTGCCCCTTTTCCCCGTCAAATTGCTCGAAGTGATGGGGCGGGACGCGGGTTGGGTCGCCGCCGCAACCGCCCTCGCGCAGGACGGGCCGGACGATGCCCCCCACCTCATCTATCTCCCCGAACGCCCGCCGACGGCGACGCAGATGCTCGATGAGATCGCGGCGGTCGTGCGGCGCGTCGGCTGGTGCGTCGCGGTCGTGCCGGAGACGTTGCGCGACCCGGACGGCGCGCCGATTGGCGGCCTGGGCACCTATGTTGACCCCTTCGGGCATGCCTACGCCGCCAGCCCGGTCGCCGCCCTCGCCGCGACACTCGAACGAGAGCGCGGCCTCCGCGCCCGCTACGATAAACCGGGCACGCTCGCCCGGATGATGCCCGCTCCGTTGGACCTCGACGAGGCCGAGGCGTGCGGCCGGGAGGCGGTGCGCCGCGCCATCGCGGGCGAGAGCGACCGGATGGTGACGATTGAGCGCCTTTCCGACGAGCCGTACGCCGTGCGCTACGGCGTTACCCCGCTCAGCGGCATCGCCAATACCGTCCGTAGTTTGCCGGACGCCTTCATCGCGCCCACTGGCCGGGGCGTCACCGATGCCTTCCGCCGTTACGCCCTGCCCCTCCTCGGCCCCGATCCCTTCCCACCCTTCGGACGTTTGGAGCCAATCAATCTCCGCTGACGCGATGATGCTATCGCAGACGAGCGCTATGATCGCTCAGCGGGCGATGGCGCGCGGCGAAGGGCAAGCCAGGTCGTGAGATAGCCCTGACGGGGTGAGAAGAGCAGCGCGAGGAAAAAGATGGCGGTCGCGACGATGACGATGGTCGCGCCGGGGGCGAGTTCCACCGGATAGGAGACGAGCAGGCCGATCACCGCCGAGAATGCGCCGATGGCCGCGCCGAGCGCCATCATCGCGGGCACGCGATCGGTCAGCAGCCGCGCCGCCGCGCTCGGTGTGAGAATCATCGCCACCACGAGGACATTGCCGACCACCTGCAAGCAGACGACAATCGTCAGCGTCAGGAGGCCGAGCAGCAGGAGGTCGAGCGCCCACGCCGGATAGCCGAGCGAGGCGGCGTAGACCGGGTCGAAGGAGACAAGCAGCAATTCGCGGTAAAAGAAGAAGACGAGGGCAAGGATGAGCGCGCCCATCGCGCAGATGATGATGAGGTCCGCCGTCGAGACGCCCAGCACATTGCCAAAGAGGAGCGATGATAAATCTTTGCGGTACGAGCGGATGCGGCTGATGAGCATGACACCGAGCGCGAACGCCCCCGCGAACAGGACGCCAATGGCGGAGTCGTTCGAGACGCGCCGGCTCCGCGAGACACCGCCGATCAGGAAGGCGGTCACCAGCCCGGCGATCAGCGCCCCGCCGAGGATGCTCGTGCCGAGCAGGTAAGCGACAGCGACGCCCGGAAAGGTCGCGTGCGCCAGCGCGTCACCGAGAAAGGCATAGCCGCGCAAGACGACGTACGTGCCGACGACGCCGCAGAGGATGCCAATCAGCAGCGCCGCGACGAGCGCG
>JAICJW010000213.1 GCA_025928215.1 Chloroflexia bacterium
AGCGGTAGCCCGTCAGCCGCTTGACGAGTTCGGGGGCGTCCGCTGCCGCGTCGGAGGGGTTCGTGTAGACGAGCGCGACGTGCATCGTGCGCCGGAAGTTGCCCGCGTCGGTATAGCCGATCGCGCCCAGTTCGGCGGGGTGGAGCGCGCCCCAGCCGCGCGTCGCCGCCAGTTGCCCCGGCGGGAGGACCGCCTCGACGGCATCCGACGCGCCCGGCGGCAGCGTCGCCATGCTCGTCACCGCGCCGAGGACGGTCGCGAGGGCGCGGAGCGTCGCGCTCCCGTCCAGCGCCGCCGTCCGCTTCATCTCGGCATCGAGCGCGGCGACGATCTGTTCCGTCTTCGGCGACGCGGTGATCCGCTCCCCGTCCACGGCGACGCGGTTCATCCGGCCGAGCGCGAGGCGACCACGCGGGTCCGATAGATTCAGTTCGCTGTCGCCGCGGACGGTATAGTAGGGAATGCCACCCTGATTGGTGAGGGTATAACCGCCCGCCTGCAACTTGGCGATAATCGTACCCGCGTCGAATGCGCCCTCCATGCGGGAGAAGGCGTCTGGCGGCTGGCCCGCGCTGATCTCCCGGTCCACCTGAAAAACATCGTAGCCGAAGGCGTCCCGGTATGCGCCCGGACTGGCGCTGAGGCCCGTAAACTCGGTCAGATAGCAGCCGTTCGTCGCGTTGGCGTAATCGGTGGCGGTGATATTCTGTGCTTGCAGATCACTGAAGGAGCGGACGGAGCTATAACCGTACAGGTTCTTCACCGCTCCGAGATTGGCGAACGTGAGCGTCCCCTTCCAGCGGCTCAGGAAATTGAGCAGGCCGCCGGTCGCGTCCTGCACATTCGGCACGAAGCCGATCATCCGTAAGAGGTCGGGCATCGGCGCGCCCTGCCGGGGCGTCGGAAAAACCGTGCCGACCGGATTCCTGGCGGCGAGGTCCGTGGGAATCACCACCGCATTCGCAGGCGCGGCTCCGCTCCTGGAACCAACCGCCGTCGCCGTGCGGGCAGGGCGAAAGGTTGTCTCCCCCTCCGGCCCGCGGCATGCCGCAACGAGCGCCGCCAGCGCGCCTGCCGCCGCGCCGAGCAACGCCCGCCGCCTCACTCGCCGCTCCATGAGACCCCTCCATAGTAGCCAGTAGTCAGTAGTCAGTGATCTCGTTCCCTTCTGACTACTCCCATTCTCCCGGCACGCGCTGCACGCTAGACGAGTGTATATCCCATATGGGCGGCGGTCTCGTCCAGCACGTCGAAGATGGCAGGCGACGCGAGCGGCGCATGAAACGACGGCTGGACCGGGAGCGCTCGGCGCGCACGCTCGTAGAGCGCCACCGCAGGCATGCTGCCATACATCTTCGAGCGATACTGGAGGCCCTGAATATC
Organism: Chloroflexia bacterium; assembly: GCA_025928215.1. Taxonomy (GTDB): domain Bacteria; phylum Chloroflexota; class Chloroflexia; order Thermomicrobiales; family JALYUS01; genus JALYUS01. The sequence continues at coordinate 1,384 of JAICJW010000213.1, forward strand.
AGGGAATGCCGCGTAGATCGCGCGCGACCACTGCCGCGCGATACCACGATCGCCACTATTGATCTCCTGCGAGCCACCGGCATAGGTCGGCCAGAGACCCGTGAGGTCGAGCAGATGGAGGTCTGTCGTGAGATGGAAACTGACGAGCCACGGCGCGCCGGTGGTCCGATCAATGACGCGTGATATTTGGAAGACTTCCGCAAAGCAGATCGGCCCCACAGTCGCCGCGTAGAGGATGGCACGCCCCTGCTCGCGTGGCGGCGGCTCGTGATGATCGAATCGTGCGGTAGCGACGGGGCCAAAGGCGCGAAAGTCATGCCACGTTGTTGGGTAGGAGCCGCCACGAAAATAGATGCGCCAAAGTTCCGTCCCGGCGGGAACGACATGCAGGGAGATACCGACACCGACGCGCGCAAGGGTGGCGGCGGGTGGCGGCGGGGGAAACGTCTCCACTACAGCGGCGCAGCGAGGGCATCCGCAAGAGGAATCACCGCCCCCGGATTCCCCCCGTGCAGGAGCCAGGCGCGCGGGCTGGTTGGCTCGCCATCAATGGCGAGGTCCACATCCGGGAAGGTGAACCATTGATAGACCGCCACCGGATTGAGTGCGGGATCGAGGGCGGGTACCACCCGCTCCAATCCGGGAATGAGACGGCCCGCGTCGAATTGGAAGGTCGGCAGCCGCCACACACCATCGAATTTCACGCCATACAGCGTGCGCTTCGCGAGCCGCTGGCGCACCCTGCTCTCATCAACGTGGAGTGCCGCCGCGGCATCCGCCACGGAAAGCCCGCCGGCGACGAGCGCCGCATAGGTGGCCTTGCCGCGTACATAGGGGTCATTCGCGCCATACTCGCCCCGTTCGAGGGTGAATCCGCCCCGCTTCAGCGCCGCCATCTCAGCGACGGTCAATTCTTCGGCGGCGGTTGCCCGCCATTCGGCGAGGGGCATCATCTCGATCACATGCTCAATCGCCTCCTCGAATTCCTCGGGGGTTTGTTCGATTCCAATGCGATGGAGCGCATTGACAGTAATCATGATGCTCCCATTCTCTCACGAACGCTCATGCCATGAGATGTCGTGAGCATTGTATCAGCATCGTCCGCGACGCGCAACGTTTGGGGAGTTCATCTCGTGCTACACTTGTCGCCGGTGCGAGGGAGGGTTGAAGGAGATGACACAGCGTTTTCGCAGACTGAGCGGCAACGAGATTTTTGCCCTGCTCCTCCTCTGCATGACGCTCCTCACCGCGTGGATAACCGATTTTCGGCCCCGCCAGGGTGCGCCCGATCCGCATGCGCCCGCGCCCATCGCGCATACCGCCGCAGCCCCGATCGAAACCACCGACCCACAGGCGGGCGTTCACACGCGCCTGACGCTGGAAGCGGACCCGGCAGCGATCCGCCAGGAACTGCAAATGGTGCGCGCGATGGGCGCGTCGTGGATCGTCGAATACTTCCCGTGGCTCTACCTTCAGCCGAATGGACCGGACGAATACGACTGGCAGCACGCCGACCGCGTGATCGGCGAGGCGCACCGGCAGGGGCTGACGGTGATCGCCCGTATTGACGGCGTCCCGGCGTGGGCACGGCCGGCGGAGACCAGTTGGAAGTACCTCGATGAGAGTGGCTACCCGGCCTACGCGCGGCTCGTCGCGGCCTTTGCGGCGCGCTACCGGGGGCTTGTGACGCAGATCGTCGTCTGGAACGAGCCGAACCTCTCGCTCGAATGGGGGCTGCGGCCGGTGAACCCCGCCGGCTATGCGGCGATGCTGAAGGCCGTCTATCCAGTAGCCAAGGCAGCAAACCCGGACGTCGAAATCCTCGCGGCGGGCCTCGCGCCGACCTCCGAGCCGGACGGCTCCCCCCTCGGCCTCGACGATCTCACCTACCTGAACCGGCTCTATGACGCGGGCGCCGCCCCCTATTTCGATGCGCTCGCGCTGCATGATTACGGCGGCACCCATCCACCCGACGCCGATCCCGGCAGCGATCCGCGCACCTGGCGGCACGCCGAGCAGGTGCGCGCGCTGATGGTGGCGCGGGGCGACGACGCGAAGCCGGTCTATCTCACCGAGGGCGGCTGGAACGACAGCCCCCGCTTCAATGGCGCGGTGCGGCCCGCCGACCGCGTTCGCTACACCGTCGCCGCCTACCGCTACGCGCAGGAACACTGGCCCTGGGCGCGGAGCGTTGTCCTCTGGCAGTTTCGCCTGCCGCTCGCCACACACACCGCGCAGGATAACTGGACCTTCGTGACGCCGGACTTCCTGCCGAAGCCCGTCTACCTCGAAGTGCAGAAGGCGCTCCGTCCGCCATCGGCAGGTGCGCCGTGAGACGCGCTCGCGGGCGATCCGTGGAAATACTGATCGCCGCGCTGGCCGCGCTCATCCTCATCGTTCCCTTCATCGGCTTCCTCCACGATGTCCACGAGCAAGGGCAGGTGCGTGATCTCGCATGGGAGCGCGTGCGAAAGAGCGGAACACTGCGCGTCGGGATGGACGCGGGCGTGCCGCCGTTCGCGATGCCGGGCAATGGCGACCTTCAGGGATTCGACGCCGACCTCGCCCGCGATCTCGCCGGTCGCCTCGGCGTGACGGTGACGATCGTCAATACCCCATCGGACGCCCTCTATGACGCCCTGCTCACCGGCGGCGTGGATGCCCTGATCGCCGCCTTGCCGGTGACGCCCGAATTCCGGCGGGATGTCGCCTATTCCGACCCCTACATCGAGATGGGCGAGCGAGCGATTGTGCGTGCGGGCGGCGACATCCGCGCGCCCGCCGACCTCGCGAACCGCCGCGTCGGCGTGGAACTCGGCTCCGACGGCGACCTCGCGGCGCGGCAACTCGCCCGCCATCTCCCGATCCGCTTGCAGAGCACATACGACTCCGGCGACGCCGCGCTCGCCGATCTTCGCGGCGGCACACTGGACGCCGTGGTGCTCGATGGTATCGCCGCCCGTCATGCCGCCGCGACCGATCCGGCGCTCGTTATGCTGCCGGAACCGGTGCTCGCCAATGGCTACGTGATCGCGACGAAGCGGGACGCGCGCACGCTGACGACGAGTCTCGATCACGCCCTTGAGGATGCGCGGGCGGCAGGCTTCCTCACACAACTCGAAGCCCGCTGGTTGATCGGATAGGGGCGAGTGCTGATACGCTTTCACGATAGCAATAGCGCAAAAGAAGGTTCTGCGATTGTTTCGTGTACCGGCGATTCGTGAATCGCCCCCGGAGCATCCGTGCCGCCCCCGACAGCGTTTTGCAGAAGCAGGCTAAAGCCCGCCACCACTACTACGATATTTGCGCTAGAGTCGGTAGAACCGCCGTGCGTTCTCAGCCCAAAGTTTGCGCTTCGCCGTCTCCGGCAGATGAGCGATGAGGGAATCCAGTGTCTCGGCCCAGCGGCGGTACGGTGAGGCGTTGAGAACGACGGGCCAGTCCCCACCGTACAGCACGCGATCTTCGCCGAAGACCGCCAGAACATGCGCGAGATAGGGCGCGAGGTCGTCCGGAGTCCAGTTGGCGTGATCCGCCTCCGTCACCATACCGCTGATCTTGCAGCAGACATTGGGGAGCGATGCGAGTTCAGCCATTCGCGCGCGCCACGGCTCCAGAAGCTGCCCCTTAATGTCCGGCTTTGCGATGTGATCGAGGACGAATTGCGTATCGGGGCATTGACGCACCAATGCAATGGCGCTCCGCAGTTGCGGATGGGAGAGGCAGAGATCGCAGGAGAGTCCGAACGTGGGCAGCATCCGTACCGCCGTCACGAAACCGGGGCGGCTGGTGAATTCCGGATCCCCTTCCCCTTGCGTCACGCGCCGCACTCCCTTGATGAGCGGCGAGATGTTCACCAGGGCCTCGAGATAGGTCCGGCACGCCTCCCCGTCTTCAAGCGGCGCCCAGGCGACAATCGCCCTGAGCAGATCATCTGACGCCGCCCGCTCCGCCGCCCAGCGCGCTTCGAGCAGCGCGTACGCGGGCGTCACCTCGACCTGGAGATAGACAATCGCCTCGACCGGCAGCCCCGCCGTCTGCTCCCGGTAGTCCGCGAGGTCGTAGGGCCGGTTCAGTCTCCTGCTCCCATCCAACCACGGCATGCGGAAGAGCGTCGGGTCCCAGAGATGGACGTGCGCGTCAACAATTGGCAATTCTCGCATGGCTGCCCTCACCTGATACGACGGAAGATATCGCTCGCGATGATACCACGGGAGATTGACGAAGACGGTCGCCGCGCGTACAGTGCTCGGCAATTGAGCAGCACTGGGGGAGCGCTGGCGCGCTGAGAGTGCGGGGAAGCCCGCAGACCCTTCGCACCTGATCCGGTTCGCACCGGCGTAGGGAAGTGACCGGACGGATCAATTCGCCATCGCGCCTCCCCCGCCCACGATCTGGAGGACGCGCAATGACGGCCACACTCCCCGACATCGGCAAAATCTCCCCCGAAGTCTTCCAGCACCTCATCTTGCCCCACCTCGGCGCGCGGGATGCCCGCGTCCTCGTCCCGCCGCAAAACGGCGTGGATGTCGGCGTCATCGCCATCGGCGGCGGGCAAGTGATGGCAGTGACGACTGACCCCGTCTTCATCGTCCCGGCGTACGGCTGGGAGCGGGCGGCGTGGTTCGCGCTGCATATCCTCGCCTCGGACGCCGCGACCTCCGGCCTCAAGCCGACCTACCTCACGATTGATCTCAACCTGCCCCTCGCCATCGAGATGGACGGCCTGAACGCGATCTGGACGACCATCCATCGCGAGTGCGAGCGGCTTGGCATTGCCATCGTCGCGGGGCACACGGCGCGCTACGACGGCTGCGACTTCCCGATGGTCGGCGGCGCGACGGTGATGAGCGTCGGGCCGGAGGACTCCTACGTCGTGCCGACGATGGCGCAAGTCGGCGACGCGGTGATCGTCACGAAGGGCGCGGCGATCGAGGCGACGGGGCTGTTCGGTGTCTCCTTCCCCGCGCTCGTTGCGGAGAAGTGCGGCGCGGCGATGGCGCAAGGAGCGGCAGATCTCTTCTGGCAGATGTCCGTCGTCGAGGACGCGATGACCGCTGTCAGCGTCGGCGTACGGGATAACGGTGTCACGGCGATGCACGACGCGACCGAGTGCGGCGTCTGGGGCGGGCTGTATGAGATCGCGCAGGCGGCAAACGTCGGTATGCGTATTGACCGGGCAGCAATCCCGGTCGCGGAGGCCGCCCGCGCCGTCTGCGACGCCTTCGCGATGGACCCCTATGCCGCGATCAGCGAGGGGACATTGCTGCTCACCTGCCGCCCGGAGAAGGCGGACGCCGTCGTGCGCGCGCTGGCGGCGAAAGGGATCGTCGGCAGCATCGTCGGCGAAGCGCTCCCCGCCGACCGGGGCATGACCGTCACGGAGAGCGGCACGGATCGCCCGCTCGTCCATCCGCGCGTTGACCCTTTCTGGAATGCCTTCGGGCAGGCGATGGCGCAGGTGACAGGCCAATGAGCACATCTCTCGACCTCTCCGTCTACGTCATCCTCGACCGCGACTTTACGGCGGGCCGCTCGCTCGGAGAGATCGCGGGGGCGGCGATCCGGGGTGGCGCGACAATGCTGCAACTGCGGGACAAATCGAGCGACATCCACCGCTTCTACGCGGACGCGGCGGAGGTATTAGGAATCGCGCGGGCGGCGGGCGTGCCGCTCATCATCAATGACCGCGTGGACGTCGCCCTCGCGCTGGACGCGGACGGCGTCCATGTCGGGGAGGATGATCTGCCGGTCGAGGCGACGCGGCGGCTCGTCGGGCCGGATCGCTTCGTTGGCGCGTCAGCGGGCAGCGTTGAAGCGGCGCGAGCGGCGATCGCGGCGGGCGCGGATCATCTCGGCGTCGGCCCCGTCTATGAGGCGCGCGCCACGAAAACGGACGCCGGCCCACCCGTCGGCCTCGCGCTCGTTCATGACATTGCGGCATTCAGCCCCATTCCCGTCGTCGGTATCGGTGGCATCACGGCGGAGAACGCGGGGGCCGTGATCGCGGCGGGTGCGGCAGGCGTCGCCGTCATCTCTGCCATCGGCCTCGCCCCAGACGTGGAAAGGGCCACGCGCGCCCTCATACAATCCGTAGGGGCGGTGCTTGAACCGCCCTCCCAAGGCGGCACGAATCAATGAGCGCATCGTCCTCAGTCCTCCCTCGTGCCCTGACCATCGCAGGCTCCGATTCCGGCGGCGGTGCGGGCATTCAGGCGGATTTAAAGACCTTTTCCGCCTTCGGCGTCTACGGCATGACCGTCCTGACGGCGATCACGGCGCAGAACACCGTCGGCGTGCAGGGCATCGAGACACTCACACCCGCCTTCATCCGCACGCAGTTTGAGAGCGTTGTCAACGACATTGGTGTGGACGCGCTGAAG
>JAICJW010000108.1 GCA_025928215.1 Chloroflexia bacterium
AGCGCTCCGCACGGCGATCCGCCCACCGTGTAACTCAACCAATCGCCGTGTCAGGGAAAGCCCCAATCCAGTCCCCTCGTGCCGGCGGGCGAGCGATCCATCCACCTGCGTGAACGATTGGAAGAGTTTGCGCTGATCTGCCTCGCTGATGCCAATTCCCGTATCCGTGACGCTGATCGCGACCATTCCGTCCATCGCGCGCGCCGCGAGCACGATCGTCCCTCCCGGCGCGGTGAACTTGATCGCGTTCGCGAGGAGGTTGAAGAGCACTTGTTTGAGTTTGCGCTCATCGCCGGTGATCGTCGCGATGTCGCCAACCGTCGCGGTCAGCGACAGACCCTTGTTAGCTGCTCGCTCGCGCAGTAATTCGATCATCGTCGTAAACAATCGCGGGAGCGCGACCACTTCGCGGGAGAGTTCCATCCGCCCCGCTTCGATCTTGGAGAGATCGAGGATGTCATTGATCAGCGAGAGCAGATGTTGCGCGCTGGCGTGAATATCCGTGAAGCATTGATCCCGCTCCGCCTCATCCGTGACGATGCCATCTTCCAGTAACTCCGTGAAGCCGATGATCGCGTGCAAGGGGGTGCGCAGTTCATGGCTCATATTGGCGAGGAATTCGCTCTTGGCGCGGTTCGCGGCGTCCGCCGCTTCTTTGGCGGCCTCCAGATCGCCCTCCGCGCGTTTGCGGTCCGTGATGTCTTCCAGCATGGCAATCTGGAAGGTCGGCGCACCCGCCGCATCGCGCACGAGGGAGACCGTCAGATGTGACCACATTACCTGCCCGCTCTTGCGGTAGAACCGCTTTTCCAGTTGAAAATGATTGCGGTTCCCACTGATCAACGCGTCATAGCTTTGCCATACCGAGGCGGCATCGTCGGGATGCACGAAGTCACCGACATTCAACCGCCGGAACTCGTCCAGGCTATAGCCGAACATCGTTTGCAGGGCCTGGTTCGCTTCCAGGATGCGGCCGGTCATATTACCGATCCCGATGCCGATTGCCGCCTCCGCGAAGACGGCATGGAAGCGCGCCTCGCTCTCTCGCAAGGCGTCTTCCGCTTGCTGCTGCGCGACGACGACCGCGCCGCGAATGGATTCCTGCTCGGTCAGGATTGCCGCGCGCATCGCGCTCGTGAAGCCTGTCGCTATCGCCCCGAGCGCCGCGCCGAGCCGTGGAAGCAGCGCCTGTTGCTGCGGAATGGAGAGATCGGCGAGCAGATACACTCCCAGGACCTCGGTGCTGCGTCCGAGTGACTCCGGCTGCGTGAAGTGGAGCCCGGCTAACGCCGAACCGATCTCCCGCGCCGTGTCGGGTGCGAACGGATCGGTGAGCAGGATGGCAACGAGCCGGTCGGTCAGATGCAGCAGGCGCTTCTCGATCTCCCGGGAGCCGAGCGGGACATAACTCGTCCCGGCCAATGCCCGCTGCCATCTTCGGGCGACAGCGTCACGACGGTCGCTGAGAAGCAGGTGCAGTTCGTCCCAATTTTGTTCATTCACCTGCGATGCGACTCCTCATTCACCGGCAATTGCTCGCGTCTTCGCGCAGCGCACCGCGCATACCGAGCGCTACTCTTTCCGACCGACACCCGCGAAGCCGGTGAAACGTTCGGGGTGATCGTCAACATCATCAGGGGATTCGGGCCGCCATACGGGCAGGTAGACAACCCCCGGCTCAACGATGTGCAGCCCGTCGAAGAGCCGTTCGATGTCCGCCCGCGAGCGCATCATCATCGGCGTCGGGGTGCGGGAATAGACCTGCGTATGCGATGCGCTCTCCACCGGCCTGCCCTCAAAGGAGGCATGGGAGATGACGATGTAACTACCGGGCGCAATCATGTCGCGCAGGCGATAGACCAACCGGTACGCATCGTCGTCGCTCGGCACGAAGTGGAGCAGCGCCACCAGAAGCACCGCGACCGGCTGCCGGAGGTCGAGCAGGCGTTGCACCTCGGGCTGCTCGATCAACTGATCGGGATCGCGCGCATCTCCCTGAACAACCGCCGCCAGTGGATTCCCCGCGAGAATGGCCCGACTATGGGCGACCGCGACGGGGTCAATATCCACATAGACGACCCGACTGGTGGGGTTCACCTGCTGCGCGACCTCATGCACGTTCCCCACCGTCGGGATGCCCGAACCGATGTCGAGGAACTGGGTGATGCCCTGCGCCAGCAGAAAGCGGACCGCCCGCCGCAAGAACGCGCGATTGGCTTGCATGAGAAGCGGCAGATCGGGCCACATCGCGATCGCTTGCTCGGCGGCCTGGCGATCAATGGCGAAGTTATGCGAGCCGCCGAGATAGTAATCGTACATGCGGGCGGCGCTCGGCCGGTCGAGTTCGATACCCTGCGGAGCCCACGCGGGTCGCTGCATCTGCCAACGCTCCTTTACCACAGACATGTGCAAACCTTTTCCTATCAAGGATTATACTCGGTGGTAGGTCAAGACGGATAGAGAAATAGACGCAGCGGTGCAGCAATCGCTCCACACCCAGGCCACGTGGCGTATTCGCCGATCATTGGGATAAAGCCGATCAGTCCGCAGGCACCGCCGCGAGGCTTTCCACGAACTGGCCGATGCGGTGGGTCGCCTCCATCAAATTCTCCATCGAGTTGGCGTAGGAGAGGCGGAGGTAACCCGCGCCGTATGCCCCGAACGACGTGCCGGCGAGCGTGGCGACGCCCACCTCCTGCAGGAGGCGATCCGCCATTTCGCGCTCCGAGAGGCCGGTGCCGGAGATGTTCGGGAAGGCATAGAACGCGCCCTTCGGCAACTCGCATCGCACGCCGGGAATGGCGTTCAGCGCGGCGACGATCGCGTCCCGCCGCCGCCGGAACTCGGCGCGCATCGCGTCCACGGCGTCCTGCGGGCCGGTGATCGCGGCGACGCCCGCGCGCTGCGTGAACGAGGCCGTGCAGGAGTTCGAGTTGACCATCAACTTGACGATGCTCAGTGCGAGATTCGGCGGCAGGACGCCGTACCCCATCCGCCAGCCCGTCATCGCGTACGTCTTGGAGAAGCCATCGAGAATAATGGTGCGGTCGGCCATCCCCGGCTCGGCGATGATCGAGGTCGGCGTGCCCTCGTACTGGAGACGGCAGTAAATCTCGTCCGAGAGCACCCAGAAGTTATGCGCGTGCGCCAGTTCGGCAATCGCCGCGAGGTCTTCCTTCGGGATGATGCCGCCCGTTGGGTTCGCGGGGGAGTTAATGACAAGCATCTTCGTGCGCGGCGTGATGCGCGATTTCAGATCGTCAATGCTGAACGCGAAGCCCTTTTCTTCCAGCAGGGGCAGCGGCACGGCCTTCGCGCCGACGAAGTTAATCATGGACTCGTAGATCGGGAAGCCGGGATTCTGGTAGATCACCTCGTCGCCCGCCTCGCAGAGGGCAAGAATCGCGTAGAACATCACCGGCTTGCCACCCGGCGTCACGACGACCTGATCGGGCTGCACGCCGACGCCGCGACTGGACGAAATCTCGTGCGCGATCGCTTCCCGCAGTTCCGGCAGTCCTGCCGCCGGGCCGTAGTGCGTGTAGCCTTCGTCGAGCGCGCGCTTCGCCGCTTCAACGATGTGCGCGGGCGTGTCGAAGTCCGGCTCGCCGATCTCAAGATGGATGACCGACCGCCCCTGCGCCTCCAGCGCCTTCGCCTTCGCCAGCACTTCAAATGCCGTCTCTGTCCCGAGCCGACCCATCGCGGACGCCAATTTCAGTTCCATTGCTACCCCCTGTGTGATCCATTCGGTGCCGCATCACTATGAGAGTGCAGTATAGCAGCCCACGCGCGATGACTAGAGCGCAATACGGAGATCATTGACGGGGAATTGCCCTTTTTCCCTCAAGCCCTCGATGATATGCGGGTTGAGAGGGGCATCTCATGTCGCAGATCATCACCGTCACGAACAAAGGGCGACTCACCCTGCCTGTGAGTGTCCGGAAGGCGCTGCACATCGAGGAAGAAGCGCAGTTGCAGGTGGATGTGGAAGGGGATACAGTGATCCTACGCCCGGTAGTAATGATTCCGCGTGAAGATGCGTGGGCTTATACACCGGAGTATCGGGCGCGCGCCGAGCGGGCCATGAAGGAACCCGGCTTCACGGTCACGAAGCAAGAGCTCGAGGCGCTGATCGAGAGCGACGATCCTCAAGCGGCTGCGGCACTGATCGCGAAGAAGCGCCGGAGTGCCTGAATACACCACGCTGATCTTCACGAGTGAATTCTTCGAATTCCCTGATCGGCAATAAATTCTCGGCGGCGGAGCGACGGCGCTTCGCCCGTGCGCTCGACCTGCTCGATAACAACGAGCGGCAACCCATTGCTCCGACTGCATCTCCTGCATGGTGATCGGGAAGGAGAGTGGTCCATCTCCGCCTCCGATGAATTGCGCATCACGTTTGTCCGGCGCGATGATGGCAAGAAGCAACTGATCGGGTGCAGTCGGCATTATCGGTAGCGCCGTCGCCGCTCGTACAAACCCCAAAGGAATCCGCGCGTCGTCTTCCGTGGTACACTCGGGCGGCGGACGAGCACCAAACTTCAGCCCCAGCCCTGAAATGAGCGCGATGGAATTCCGGGATGGTCTGACAACTGAGATGCGCTATGCGGTCTACGCGCTTGGGCGGGAGTTTGGGCCGGTTGATGGAGCGGAGAACGGGGCGGATCAGGATTTCTACCGTATCCTCCGCAAGCCGCCATACGAGGCGTTCAAGGCGTACGAGGTGATGCGGCGCGAATGGAATTTGGATGTCATCGCCATCTGCCCGGATCGCGCAACGATCCTCGGCGACCCGTGCTTCCCATCGCTCCTCGCCGCGCCGCATCCGGTAGACTGTGTCGTCTCCTTCCTCCCCAGCCACTTCGCCGGCACGCTCGCGACAGAGATGAAGCAGACCGGCAGCCCCATCCTCTGGCGGATGTTCGGGCCGATCATCAATGGCTTCGACGATGCCGAGCGGGAGATCTATCGCGCGGCGGGCCTCCGCGTCGTCAACGGCTGCGTCCTCGCGCATTGGGATGTCGCCGCGACGGGCATCCCCCTCGCCGAACTCTGGCATCACGCCTGCTACATCCACGGCCTGCGGGCGAGGAAGATACGAAAACCTGGGGATTGAGCGGGTGTCACATTCTGTCACACCTATTCGTCTCCTGTACGGAGCCTGCCTAAATGGGCTTGCGGGGCAACGATCCCGTCAACGATGGGTTTATACGAGAGGAGTGTCAGATGGAACCTCGAATCGCGTACGCGGATGTTGATCCTGCGGCAATCAAGGCGATGTATGGCCTCGAAACCTATGTGCGGAACAGCGGTCTTGAGCCGTCCCTGGTCGAGCTGGTCAAGATGCGCGCATCGCAGATCAACGGCTGCGCCTATTGCATTGACATGCACAGCAAAGACGCGCGGGCACATGGCGAGAGCGAGCAGCGGCTCTACGCGCTCGTGGCATGGCGGGAAACGCCCTTCTACAGCGAGCGGGAGCGGGCGGCCCTCCTTTGGACGGAAGCGGTGACGCGCGTCGCGGAGGAGCATGTGCCGGACGCCGTCTTCGAAGAGGCCCGCCGGGCGTTCACGGAGGAGGAACTCGTCAATCTGACGATGGCGGTGGTGGCGATCAACGGCTGGAACCGCCTCGCCATCAGTTTTCGGGCGGTGCCCGGCGCCTACGAACCTGCCGGAGCCACGCGATGACGTTCATGCAGCGGAGAGCGCTCCGTATCCGGGGCGGGAAAATGGATGGCCGTTGAGAAGGACCGTGAGCAATGGGCATCGAAAACTCCTATGAAAAGAACGCGATCATTACCAGCCTGGACTTCATGGTCAATTGGGCGCGCCGCTCCTCGCTCTGGCCGATGCAATTCGGCCTTGCCTGCTGCGGAATAGAGATGATCTCCGCCTCGATGCCGCGCTTTGATATTTCGGAGCGGTTCGGCATGCTCTATCGCTCCTCTCCCCGGCAGGCCGACCTGATGATCGTGGCCGGGACGGTGACGAAGAAGATGGCACCGGTACTCCGCACGCTCTATGACCAGATGCCGGAGCCGAAATGGGTACTCTCGATGGGATCATGCGCCAATGTTGGCGGGCCGTTCGACACGTATGCCGTCGTGCAGGGCGTGGATGCGATTGTCCCCGTGGATGTCTATGTGCCGGGGTGCCCGCCGACTCCGGAGTCGCTCGCCTATGGCATCCTGACACTGCAAAACAAGATCATCAAGGGTGAAACGCTCGCCAGGAAGCCCCAGCATCGCCATGACACGGAGCGGCACGCGAGCAGACAAAGTGTCGGAGGCACATTGTAACAACGGTCGTTCGCCAGCGCGTATCGAATCGTCCGCACCTCTTCAGCAATCCCATTCACATGTGAGATGATTGGCGCGGCGGAGAAGCGAGGCAGATGCAACACCAGACTTTCCATACCCAGACGGCAAAGATCGGCGGCGAAGGCGGGGCCTTCACCACTTACCGCCCTCTGCTCTTCTCGATTGCCTACCGGATGCTCGGTAGCGCGATGGACGCGGAGGACGTCGTCCAGGAGGCGTTCCTCCGCTGGCAGCAGCAGGACCCGGCCACGGTTGCGTCGCCGAAGTCGTATCTCACGACGGTGGTGACGCATCTCTCGATTGACTTCCTGCGTTCCGCGCGCGTGCGCCGCGAGGAATATGTCGGTCAGTGGCTCCCCGAACCGCTCGCCACCGACGAGCATGCGGTGGACGCCGATCCGGTCGCGCTCGCCGAATCGCTTTCCCTGGCCTTCCTGACGCTCCTGGAGCGCCTGACGCCCATTGAGCGCGCCGTCTTTCTCCTGCATGAAGTCTTCGCTTATCCCTTTGATGAGATCGCCACGATTGTGGGGAAAAGCGGCGCGAACTGCCGTCAGATCGCGCTCCGTGCCCGGCGTCATCTCGGCACGGAGCGCCCGCGCTTCACCGCCCACCGGGAAGAGCAGGAGCGCCTGACCCGGCAATTCATGCGGGCCTGCACCAGCGGCGATTTAACGTCGCTGCTCGCGTTGCTCGCCGATGATGTCACCGTCTACTCGGATGGCGGGGGCAAGGTCGCCGCCGCCCGCCGCCCGATCGTTGGTGCCGATCGCGTCGGGCGACTCTTTATTAGCATCACCGCAAAAGCGCCCCCGACCTTTTCCTTTCATGTCGCCACGATCAACGGCCAGTCGGCGCTCGTCGGCGAGTTGAGCGGGCATCCGTACGGGGTCTATGCGTTCGATGTCGCGGAGGGGCGGATTCGAGCAATCCGCGTCATCCTCAATCCCGACAAGTTGCACGGCCTCGAACGAAGGGAAGGAGTGAGGAGTGAGGAAGGATCGCCGGGTTCTCCCGGCCCGGTCAATGCTTCGTGATACACTTTGCATACGCAACGGCGCGCATGCATGCGATCAGAAGCGGGGCGGCAGATGGCAGACTCACTCCTCACTCCTTACTCCTCAGTCCTATCCGATCTCCGCACGCCGGAAACCACGCCCTACACCGACCGGCGTTATGCCCCACCGCGTGCGAGCGACGACCCGCGCCCCGCTTTCGCGCATGATCGCGACCGGATCGTCCATGCGGATGCCTTCCGACGTCTGCAACACAAGACGCAGGTGATGGTCGTTTCGGAGGGGGACTTTTTCCGCACGCGCCTGACGCATACGCTGGAGACGGCACAGATTGGCCGCGCGATTGCGTCCCTGCTCGACCTCTCCGAACCCCTGACGGAGGCAATCTGCCTCGGGCACGATCTCGGCCACACCCCATTCGGCCACACCGGCGAGACGGCGCTCAATGCCGTGCTCGCCGATCAGGGCGGCTGGGACTCCAATTTCCACTCGCTCGTTGTCGTGGAGGAGATCGAGGTCAATTACGCCGAGTATCCCGGCCTCGATCTCACATGGGCCTGCCGCGAAGGGATCGCCCGCCATCAGACGCCGTTCGATCTTCCCGTCACGTCTGGCGAGTATCTGCGCACCGCCCAACCCTCCCTCGAAGCGCAGGTCTGCAACCTCGCGGATGTGATCGCCTACGCGACACACGATGTGCAGGACGCGATTGAATCACGGATGCTCGCGCTCGCGCACCTCCAGACATGGGCGGAAGCGAATGATTGCCGGGTCTGGCTGCGGAGCGCGGAGACGGCACGGCGCGAGGTGCCGGATATCCAGGGGCGCGAGGCGCTCTTCGTGCGGCGCATCCGGCGGCATATGATTAACGCGCTTATTGGCGATGTGCGGCGCACCTCACTCAGGCGCGTTGCAGAGTGGGAAATTGAGACGCTCGACGCGGCCCGCGCGGCGCGTGCGCCCGTGATCGGTTTCGGCGCGGAATCGGAGCGCGATGTCCAGCAGTTGATCGCCTTCCTGCTGGAGAATGTCTATCGCGGGCCGGTGATCGCGCGGCAGGCATACAAGGCACGCTACATCATGGAGCAACTGTTCGTCGCCCTCAGCCAACACCGCCGCCTCCTGCCGCAACGATGGCGGGAGATGATTAGCCCGGACCTGTCGCAGGAGCGCGTCGTCGCCTACTACCTCGCCTCGCTCACCGACCGGGGCGCGATTGACCTCTACAACGAGCTTTTCCTGCCGAGCGAGCGCTCCCTCGGCCATCACATCTAAGGCCCACGATGGACGAGGAGTCGTTGTCATTCAGTACGTGGCACACAGAAATCCCCGCCCATGGCGGTTCCTTCGTCTGGCACGGCGAGCGGTCGGCGGCTGCGCGCACGAGACACGGCGCTCATGCTGGTGATTGATTGCGAAGCGCGTCCGCGTAGGCCGCGACCGACGCTTCCTGCTCCGCCGTCTCGATCGAGCCGGGGCGTCGCGCGCGGACCTCGGCAATCGCCACCGCGGCGGAATCCCCCTGCCAGACGCGATAGCAGGCGAGGATCGTCCCTGTCCGCCCCAGCCCCGCGCCGCAATGGACGACGACGGGCGATCCCGCATCGAGGAAGCCGTTAATCGCCGTCACCGCCGCCGCCGCCTGCGCGATTGTCGGCGCGGCGAAATCCACGAGCGGCAGATGCGCCGCCCGCAACCCGTACCGTGCGAGGATGGCGGCGAGTGGCGGCTCCTCGGTCAGGCTGACGACGGCCCGCACGCCGCGCCGATGGAGCGCGGCAAGCGACGCTTCCCCACGCGGATCGGCCATCCCCGCCAGACGCCCCTCGATCAGCCAGCCGAAGTTCGGCAAGATATCGTCATTCATCGCGGTCGCTTTGGTTTCGGCGGTGGGCCGTGCGGTGGCGGCGGATGGGGCGGGAGCCAGTCCGTGTGCGGGTCGGCAAAACGGCGGATGAGGAGCAGATCGCAGAGGGCGTGATCCACGACGAAGCGGGCGATCCGGCCGAGGGGATGCTTGCCGGGGCCATGCGGCGCGTCCCCGACGATACCCGCGTCAATGACGATCAGATCCACCTGCCGCTCCGCCGCGAGCCGGATAATCTCACGCTCCGGGTTACCCTGCCGCTCAATCGTCGTGTGCGGCATGCCTCGCTCCGTCAGCCAGCCGTCCGCAGTGGAGAGGATCGCCTCGGCGCTTTCCTGCGCGGTCGCTTCGACGCGCCGCAGCGCCTCCTCGACCCGCCGCCCCCGCCCAAGCAGCCCGAACCGCGCCCCCTCCATCGGCGCGAAGGTCTCATCGCTCGTGATATGCACGACGATCCACTCCGCCTCCGGCACGATCCGTTCCGCCGCCCGCTCCAGCAGCGATCCCACCCCTGCCCCGCCGACACCAACCAATACCTTCATCGCAGTAGCCAGTTCGGAGTTCGACGCTCGACGTTCGAAGCGGGAGAGGAGGAGTCCATCGAACTCCGAACTCCGAACTCCGAACTCATCGCTGCCCCCAGACGTCATCACGGTCATCGGGGGCGGCATCGCCGGGGGCGATGACGAGGTCTTCGCCGGTCACGAGGGCGCGGCGGTAGGTGGCGAGTGCCTGGCGCACCTCTCCGACGTGGCGGATACCCTCGGCGGAGAGTCCGCTGAGGAAGTCCGTGCGCCGGTCGAGTTCCTCGCGAAATTCGTCCGCCGTCATGCCGAGGCGTGGGCCGAGAGCGTCCGCCACATCGAGGTGCGTGTGCGTATCCGTCAGTGGGTCCCAGCGCATCGCGGGGAGGATATGCGGCGGTGCGTCCGTTCCGTCCGGCTCCAGATAGTGCATCGTCGCCATGCGGCGGTGAATGCGGCCACCGATGCGGATCAAACGGAGAATAATGACGAGCGTCATGTGGCCGAGCTGGCGAGCGGGCACGCCGACATCGTCCCGCAGTTGCTCGAGCACTCCCTCTACCGTGTCGTCGTGCATCGCGGTGAGGACGGTGTATCCCCGCGACATCAGATCGAAGCAGCGGCGAATATTCGGCCCCCACATATAAGAGGCGAGATGATCGGACCATTCATTGATGGCGATCACCGTCTCGTCCGGCGAAAGCCCCTCGTCTTTGAGAAAATCCCACGTCTCGTACCAGCCATGCGGGAAGTAGATCCAATGCTCCTCCGGCACGAAATCGAGCATTGCGGTAAGCGTTGTCGTCTTGCCCGCATCCTGCATCGGGTCCGCCGCGATCAGGACGGAGCCGCGCCGCTCCACCACCAGCCAGCAGGTAGCGAGGAGGCGCGCGTCCATGCTGCCGGACTCGAGTATCTGGACGACGGACATCGGCGTCGGCGGGTGCCACTTGCCGCCCCACCAGCCATATGGGTTGTTGTACGTGGGCATAATGGATGGTTCCCTTCGTCGGTTCGCGCCGTGGATTGCTGTGCGCCGATTGTACCACGCGGGTCTGGCGTGGGCAGGGAGCGCGGATGGCGACGATGTTGCAATGGAAGAAAGTTGCGTTCGTCTAGGTTGCGGCGATACCCGTCGCGTTCGGTGGAAAGAAGAGGCTCATGCACGCGATTTTTGGCGCGGATTGGCAGAAAATGTTCGCCCTCGATACGCCGCTCGTCGAGATCTTCATCCGGGGGACGCTCGTCTATCTCGCGCTCTTCGCGCTGCTCCGCTTCGTCGTCAAGCGAGAAGTCGGCACGGTCGGGATCGCCGATCTGCTCGTCATCGTTGTGATCGCGGACGCGGCGCAGAACGCGATGGCGGGCACGTATACCTCGATCACCGACGGTATCCTGCTCATCTGCACGATCATTGGCTGGAATCTCGCGCTCGACTGGCTCGCCTTCCGCTTCGTCGCGATCCGCCGGGTGATCGAGCCGCACCCGGTCCAACTCGTCAAGAACGGCCGCATACTGCGCCGAAATATGCGTAAGGTGCTCTTGACCGACGACGAACTGATGAGCCAGTTACGCCTCCAGGGCGTGCATGATCTCGCCGATGTCGAACTCTGCTGCATGGAGAATGACGGTCGCATCAGCGTCGTGGAACGGAAAAAGGAAGAGGGGCAGACCCACCATGCGCCGGAGCGACAAGCAAGCTGAGTGCGCATCGATCGCACATTTATTACCCGACCGTAGCGAAACTTATGCAACGCGTGGTTGACAAAAGTGGGGGCGAAGGATACGCTAAGGAGGTTGCCGGTGCATCGCCTTTGCCGATGCTACGCTCTCCGGCGCCGCCGATCCGCGTGTCGCAATGGCGCGGCCGTGTAGGAATGAGGGCTCGCACATGACATTCGCGACGACGGCGCTCCTGGGTGCGATTGCCGGTCTGACGATCTTTCTCGGCTTGCCCATTGCGCGCCTGAAGAATCTCTCGCGCCGCGTGCAGGCGTTGCTGAATGCGACCGCGATCGGCATTCTCGTCTTTCTCCTCTGGGATGTCATCACCCAGGCGACCGAACCGATTCACACGGCGCTCGATGCGGCGAAAGCGGGCAGCGGCGGGGC
>JAICJW010000291.1 GCA_025928215.1 Chloroflexia bacterium
CGCCCTCGGTCGCACCGTGCAACTGATGGGCGGGGACGATGTGACCGATTATCTGGACCTCGTCGCTGCGGAGCGCGATCTGCGGCGGGTGTGGCGGGCGGTGCTCGATTATCTGCTCCGTATGCGAGAGACGTGGGACGCGATTAATCTGCACTGCATACCGCACTGGTCGCCGTCGCATGCAATCGTCGCGGAACTGCTCTCCGAGACGTTGACCGTTCGCATTGTGCAGGAGGAAGTCTGCCCGGTCGTGCGGCTTGGCGGGTCATACGACGCCTATCTGCGCGCCTTGCCGAAGAAAGAGCGGCATGAGGTGCGGCGCAAGGCGCGCAACTTCGAGCGCGACGCGCCTTCCGGCATGCTCCGCATCCTCACCGCGCGGGAGGAGGCGCTCGCCGCTCTGCCCGATTTCTTTCGCCTGCACCGCCTGAGCGCACCGGATAAAGAGCGATTCCTGACGCCGGAAGTCGAGGCGTTCTTCCGGGGGGTGACCGGGGCGATGGCGGATGCCGGCTGGCTCCGGCTCTACCTGCTCGATGTGGACGGCGCGCCGGTCGCAGCGATGTTCACCTTCGCCGCCGAAGGGCGGTTACTCGTCTACAACTCCGGTTTCGACCCGGCCCATGCCCGGATCAGTGTCGGCATGGTGCTGACGGGCATGGTGATCGAGGACGCGGCACAGCGCGGCCTGACGCTCTGCGACTTCCTGCGCGGCAACGAGGCCTATAAGTACCGGTTTGGCGCGTCCGACACGCCGATCTGGCGCGTGATCGCGGCGGACGACGGGGGCAGCGTGGATCGCGCGGTCGCGGAGACGGAGGCACGCTTCTCGCTGTCGGCGGACGAGCGCGACCTGACGGACGACGAGCGCACGACGGAGGAACATTCATGACGCCGCCCGAGCCGTTTATTTTGCCGCCCTCGCTGCGCCGGGTGGCGATGCTCGCGGTCCATACCAGCCCTCTGGCGCGCATCGGTGGGCCGAGCGCGGGCGGCATGAATATCTATGTGCGCGAGGTGGCGCGCGAACTCGCGGCGCGCGGCGCGCGGGTGGACATCTTCACGCGGCAGGAGCGGGCCGACACGCCGACGCTGACCGTCCTCGAACCGGGCGTCTGCCTGATCGCCTTGCCCTGCGGGCCATTCGGGAGCGTCGAGAAGATCTCGCTCGTGCCGTACCTGTCATCGTTCGCGGCGGCAGTTGATGCGTGGGCGGGCGAGAACCGGCGGACATACGACCTGATTCACGCGCATTACTGGCTCTCCGGCATCGTCGGGGACGCGTTGCGCTGCCGCTGGGATGTGCCGCTCTTGATGACTTTCCATACACTCGCGCAGGCGAAGAACAATGTCGCGCGCTCCGAATCGGAGAATGAGGCGACGCAGCGGGTGGTGGCGGAGCGGCGGCTGATGCACAGCGTGGACGCCGTGATGGCATTCAATCCGCAGGAAAAGGCAGAGATGACGTGGTATTACCGCGCGGAGCCGGGGAAGGTCTGCGTCGTCCCGGCGGGGGTGGATACGGCGCTTTTCCGGCCCGGTGATCGCGCTGAGGCGCGCCGGTCGCTCGATCTGCCGCCGGATGATCCGGTGATCCTCTTTGTCGGTCGCATTGATCCGATCAAGGGGATTGACGTGCTCGTTGACGCGCTCTGCGGGCTGCGGCGCGAGATGTGGCTGACCGCACCGCCACGGCTCGTGCTGGTTGGTGGCGGGGAAGGTGAACCCGCTTTTGAGACACTGCTTTCCCGCGCCTCGGCGCACGACCTCCTTGATCGCATCACATTTGTTGGCTCCGTACGGCACAGCGATTTACCGACCTATTATCACGCGGCGGATGTCGTCGCGGTTCCCTCCTTTTATGAATCATTTGGCCTCGTCGCCGTGGAAGCGATGGCCTGCGGCACGCCGGTCGTTGCCTCGCGCGCCGGTGGGTTGGCCTTCACCGTGGACGACGGCCAGACGGGCTATCTCGTGCCGCACAACGATCCCGATGCCCTCGCGGCGCGCTTGCACGATCTCCTGACCGATGCACCCTTGCGCGCGCGGCTCGGCGCGCAGGCGACCGTGGCGGCGCAACGCTTCGCATGGCCGGTAATCGCCAGCCGTGTTGTCCACATCTATGACCGGCTCATTCGCGGCTACCGGCTGGATTTGTGCAATGAAACGCTCGCGCAAGGCGGCATGATGACGGGCGGATCGTAAGGATTCCGGGGCGGGCTGAGGGAACCTCACCCCACCCCTCTCCATCGCCCCGCGATTGTGGAATTCAAGGGGTTAGTTTGGCGATGGAGAGGGGAGCCGAAAGGCTAATGAGCCTTGTCTTTGATTGCCTGCTCTTTATCGCGTTGCGCCTTGTAGAACTTCTTGTCTTTCGGCATCGGGCGCGCGTCTTCACGCTCGCGCTCGGCGAGGGCGGCGGCGGTCGCGTTGGTCAGTTGCTCCTCGAGCAGCGTGAGGTCATTGTAGACGCCGCTATTCTTATGCGCCTCCGGCGTGCGCATCAGCATTTTAACGAGTTGCGTGAGTGAGGGCGCGGAGGCGTCCGTACCCTGCGCGCGATTGAGATAGGTATCAACCATCGTGAGGGTCGGCGGAATGGCATTATTCGCCGCGAGCCGATCGCGGATGGTTCCGAGGCCGTCCGTGACGCGCATAATGATGCTCCTTTCGGTGGCGCAGTGCGCGCAAACCGCACAGAGTATAGCATGGCGTCGCGGATTTTTCCCGCGTTGACGGTCAAAATGCGCCGCCGTATACTTGCTGCTGGGGCGCAGGGCGCGCCGATTGCGTTGTCTCCACGGGGCGGCCCGTCGCCGAGGACGGTCGCCAGCAGGCAGGAGCGCCACGATGTTCAAACTCACCGGGGAAGATATTGACCTGAACTGGGTCCGTCAGGTCATGGAGGAGCATTTCACGCCGGAGAATTACCAGGACGCGCAGGAGCTGATCCTCCCGTCCCTGCAGGAAGTGCAAGAGCGGTCCGGCTATGTCTCCGAAGAGGCGGTCAGTGTGATTGCCGCCCATCTCGACATCTCCGAGACGCGCGTCTTTGGCGTCATGACCTTCTACAACGACTTCCGCTTCAAGAAACCCGGCAATCACGTTCTCTTGATCTGCAATGGGATGGCCTGCCGCGTCGTCGGCTCGCAGCAGCTGATTAATGACGTGATCTATCCACGCCTGGGGCTGGGTGAGAAAGAGACAACGCCCGACGGGCAAATCACGATGCAAATCTTCCCCGGTTGCCTCGGCGCGTGCGATCAGGCGCCGCTCTGCATGGCGGACGGCACGTATCACGCGCAAATGGATAACACGAAACTGAACAACCTGATTGATGAACTGCTCGCTGACACGGGCGACGACGCGGCGGTCACCGCATCGGGAGGAGCGCACGCATGAGCACCCACACCACGGTATCCTCCCCGCCCGTCCCGAAATTGGCGGATCGCGCCGCGTTCAACCGCTATCGCGCCGAGGCGACGGCGCGGTATCAGCGGATGATGGCCGCCACGGATCGCCCGGTGATCAGCATCGCGATGAGCGAATGCACGCGCGCGAAGGGCGTGGAGCAGATCATCGCCGCCTTCACGCAGCAGACGGGCGCGCGGCAGATGAATGTCGAGATTCGCGAGGTCGGCTGCTACGGCAACTGCTACGCCGAGCCGGTCGTTGAGGTGCGCAAGGCGGGCTGGCCGGCGGTCATGTACGGCTACGTGACGGTGGACGACGTACCGGCGATCCTCGATGGTATCCGGGACGACCGCGCCAATGTCGCCCAGCCACTCGGCGTCTATTTCGACGGCCCCGCCGATGAGCAGCGCCCGGAGCCGTTTCAGGGTATCCCGGCGATCAAGGATGATCCATTCTGGCGCAAGCAGCAGCGTATCGTGCTCGGCAAAGCGGGCCTGATTGATCCGCTGCGCCTCGATGAGTACGTCGCGCGGGGCGGTTATGCCTCGCTGGCGAAGGCGCTCTTCGACATGACCGAGGACGAGGTGATCGCCGAGATGAAGACCTCCAACGTGCGCGGTCGCGGTGGTGCGGGCTTCCAGGCGGGGATCAAATGGGAGGGCGCGCGGGCGTCGTCCGGCTACCCGAAGTACGTCTGCTGCAACGCCCACGAGGGCGAGCCGAATGTCTTCAAGGACCGGAAGATGCTCGAACTCGATCCGCACGAAACGATTGAGGGAATCCTGATTGCCTGCTACGCGGTCGGCTCGGATCGCGGCTACATCTACATCGGCGGCGAGTATCCGCTCGCCATCCGCCATTTCCGCCACGCCGTGCGGCAAGCGGAAGAAGCCGGATTGATCGGCGATAACGTGCTCGGCAGCGGTTTCAATATCAAGATGACGGTGCGCGTTGGTGGCGGCGCCTATATCTGCGGCGAAGCCTCGGCGATGCTTTACTCGATCCAGGGCACGCGTGGGCAGCCGCGCACCAAGCCGCCGCGCTCGGTGGAATACGGTTTGTGGGGCAGGCCAACCGTCGTCAATAACGTCGAAACGCTCGCCAATGCGCCGCACATCATCGAGAAGGGCGGGGCGTGGTTCGCTAGTATCGGCGTGGATAAGAGCCAGGGCACGAAGGTCTACACGATGGGCGGCAATATTAAGGGCGTCGGCATGAGCGAAGTGCCATTCGGCGTCACGACCGGCGAATTAATCAATGAAGTCCATCTCGGCATGCGCGACGGCTTTCAGTTCAAGGGGCTGCAAACCGGCGGCGTCTCGGGCGGCGTGCTGACCGAGGAGGATTTCGACCTGCCGATGACCTTCGAGGGGATCGAGCCTGCCGGTGGTCTGATCGGCTCCGCCGGGTTCGTCATCTAGGACCACTCGACGAGCATGGTGGACATGGCGCACCACATGATCGAGTTCAACCGGATCGAATCATGCGGGAAATGCACACCGTGCCGATTGGGTACGCAGGCGCTTCTGGATATTCTCGACCGCTTCCAGCGCGGGCAAGGGCGCGTCGCCGATCTCGATGTCATCATGGAGACGAGCGACCAGATTATCAAGCTGTCACTCTGCGGCCTCGGCCAAGCCGCGCCGGTGCCGGTGCAGAGCATGATCCTCAAGTTCCGCAGTGAGTTTGAGGAGCGCTGCATTGATGGGCCGCAGCGACCAGAATTGCCGCTCGCCGCGGACTGAAAGGGGAACCTCACCCCCTGCCCCTCTCCATTGCGATGGAGAGGGGTGCCTCATCGGAAGTGCCGTAGCGGTCGCTGAACAGCGAAGACGCAGGGAGATTGCTTCCCCCTCTCCCTTGCCGCAAGGCAAGGGAGAGGGGCTTAGGGGGTGAGGTTGATCGTTTGCCCGCGCCCGTCGCGTGTCGCGCGATCCACGGCGCGGCGGGCGACAGCGATGTCCTGCACTGCGTTGCCGACCGACTTGAAGAGGGTGATTTCATCCGGCGAATGGCGGCCCGGTTTTCTGCCGCTCGCTAATTCGCCGAGTTCCGCGGAGATGTCATTCTCGGTGATTAAGCCGAGATCGCGGGCAATGACGAGGTCGCCCGCCTCGGCCCACGCCGCTTCGCGTTGATCCACGACAATTCGCGCCCGCGCCACCGTCTCCGGCGGCACTTCCTGCATCTTCGGCGTGTATGCGCCGACGGCGTTGATGTGCGTTCCCGGCTCAAGCGCACCGTCGGTGAAGAGCGCGGCGGTGGCGGGGGTCGCCGTGCAGACGACCTCCGCGCCTCTGAGCGCGTCGGCGGGATCGAGAACGACGCGGACGCGGTCGGCGATGTCGGGCGCGTGCGCGCGGAGCCGAGCGATGAACGCCGCGCCCTTCTCGGCGGAGCGTGCGACGAGGCGTATCTCGGCGATCGGGCGGACGGCGCACACCGCCTCAGCCTGTGTCTCGGCTTGCGCGCCCGCGCC
>JAICJW010000560.1 GCA_025928215.1 Chloroflexia bacterium
CGGGTCATAGGGGCAGTGGGGGCCGGGGAAGCCGACCATCATCGCGAAGGGCGTCTCCGCTGGGTGCTGCTCGATAAACGCGCATGCCTGATTGGCGACCCACGTATCTACCTGATGCTCCGCCGGAACCTTGCTGACGATTGCCCCCTTGTTTTCGTGGTATCCCGCATGCTCGTTGCCGTGGTACTTCTTGTGGCCGTGACGCTGGAGATACGCTGCGTAATCATCCTGAATATGGATGTGCCGTTTATCCTCCGCGATGACGCGATAGGCGAACCCCTCCATGCTGTCCCACGGATAGAAGTGCATTTTGCCAATCCCGGCGGTCGTGTATCCGGCGGCGGCGAGCATTGCCGGCCACGCCGGCGCGCCGCACGTCGCATGGTCGGGGCGCAACCATGAGTAATTATTCAGGACGCCCGTGCGGATCGTGCTCTGGCCGGTAAGGAGCGAGGCACGCATCGGCACACAGAGCGGCGACGGGGAGATGGCACGGGCATAGCGCGTCCCCCCCGCGCAGAGCGCGTCAATCTGTGGGGTGTGAATGAAGTCCGCGCCGTAACAACTGAGGAAATCGGGCCGCAGTTGGTCCGGCATGAGAAAAACGATGTTCATCCGCTCGGCCATGATGTCTCTCCCGTTAGCGCAATTCGCGATTGAGTCGTGGGTCGAGGATGTCTCTGAGCGCATCGGCGATGAAGTTGAAACCGATCAGCACCATCGCCAGCGTTAGCCCGACGGTGATCGCATACGACGGCACCTGATAGAGATAGGTCCGCGCCACCTGGAGCATGCTGCCCCACGACGGGTTCGGCGGCTGCACACCAATCCCCAGGAAGGAGAGTCCCGACTCCAGCAGCACGGCGAAGGAGAGCGCGACACTCAGTTGCACCAGCAGCGGCGGCACGATGTTCGGGAGGACGTGCCGCCCCATGATCCGGCCCGGCGGCGCGCCGAGCGCCTTCGCCGCCGCGACATATTCCCGCTCCCGCTCGGTCAGTGTGGAGGCGCGCGCGATCCGCGCGAAGTCAGGAATACTGGCGACACCGATTGCGATGCCGACGCCCTTCGCCCCCGCGCCGAAGACGACGGTGATCGCGATCCCCATCAGGATCGGCGGGAAGGCGAGCAGGACATCGAGGATGCGCGTGACAATGGCATCCACCGGGCCGCCGAGATAGCCCGCGATGACACCGAAGACCACGCCGACAATCGCGCCGGTCACGACGGCGAGCAGGCCGACGCCAACAGAGATTCGCGCGCCGTAGAGGACGCGACTGAGAATATCCCGGCCAAACTCATCGGTGCCGAAGGGGTGATGGAGCGAGAGCGCGCCGAGTTCCTGCCCTGGCACCTGCACGAGTGGCCCCGCCGGGACGATCAGCGGCGCGAAGATCGCCCCCAGCACCACCAAACCGACGAGGATGACGCCAATCACCCCTGTCGGATGGCGCACGAGGCGCGTTGCCGTCGTGCGCCAGAAGCCGTGCGTGCGGACGCGCCCGATCGGTTGCGCCTCCGCCGGGTGGAGGGTGATCGCTGTCGGTGCCGTCTTCATCGCGCTCTCCCTCCTCCTTTAGCGCGTTTGCACCCGCACGCGGGGATCGAGGAAGCCGTAGGCGATATCCACGATCAGATTGACGACGATAAAGGCGGTAACGAGCAGCAGCAGCGCCGCCTGCACGATCGTGTAATCGCGCGTCAAGATTGCTTGCACCGCGAGGCGGCCCATCCCCGGCCAGGCGAAGACCGCCTCGACGATCACCGCGCCGCCGAGCAGCCGCCCCACCTGAATGCCGAGCACGGTGATGACGGGGATCAAGGCGTTGCGCAAGGCGTGGCGGCGAATGACGGCCGCCCCCGGCAGCCCCTTCGCCCGCGCCGTGCGAATGTAGTCCTCGGTGAGCACTTCGAGCAGGGCGCTGCGAATGAAGCGCGTCAGCACCGCCGCGATGCCGACGGAGAGGGTGACGGCGGGCAGGATGAGCGCCTTCAACCCCGCGCCGACGTCCTCTGTGAGCGGCACGCGGCCACCGACGGGAAGATGGAGGAAGTTGAGCGCGAAGATGAGGATGAGCAGGATGCCGAG
>JAICJW010000305.1 GCA_025928215.1 Chloroflexia bacterium
CTCAACCCATCGCGTCAACGATCATCTCCTTCGCGCGCAACTGATCGAGCAACGCGCCGATTTCCCGCTCGACGGCGGGCGCGTCGGGGAACAGCTCGCGGACTTCACCGGCAATCGCCGCGATCGTATGCGCGCCGTCGCAGCAGTCCCAGATGAATGCGGCGGTCGGATTGAGCGTGATGATCTGCTGCCCCTGCGGGCGGAAAAGCACCATGCTCCCATCCGCGAGCAATTCATCGAGCACCCCGGAGGCCTTGCTTGGGCGCACCGCGTTACTCGTCGTACGCATACCTCACCTCCCGCCCCTCTCCATCGCCCATTAGCTTTGACAACAGCAGTCCATGGCGACGATGGCGAGGGAGCCGACCACGTTGCTGGCAGTCCTCAATCTGTGTACTGCTCGATCGCTTCAAGAAGCATCGTGACGAAGGCGGGAACATTGATATCCATTGCGACATCCGCATTGGGCGGCGCTCCGGTGACACCACTCAGGTCCACAACGGAGCGACCGGCGGTGTAGGGACCATCCGTTTCAATCGTCACGGCGCACGCCTGAGTCGTGACGATGCCGGGGCGAAGCACCTCCGCCACCGCAATCGGATCGTGCAGCGGCGCGCCCGCGAAACCGAACTGCTCGCCGTACGCGCGCATGCGGAAATCGAGCATCGCCGCGAAAGCTGTCGCGACCTTCCGGCCCGTGTTTCGCAGGCGCGAGGTGTGCTCCGCCGTGAAGAGCGCGCGATGCGTGACATTCAGTCCAACCATCGTAATTGGCAGGCCGCTCGCGAAAACGATGCGCGCCGCTTCGGGATCGTTGCGGAAGTTCGCTTCGGCGGCGGGCGTCGCGTTCCCCTCGTAGACGCCGCCACCCATCAAGCAGATGTGGGCGATACGCGGCTTCAGTTCGGGATAGAGCAGCAGAAAGAGGGCGATGTTTGGCAGCGGCCCGGTCGGGATAAGCGTCACCGGCTCCGCGCTCTCGCGGACAACCCGCGCGATCAGGTCCACGGCGGCGATCGGCAGCGGCGCGCGGCCCGCATCCGGCAGCGTCACGCCGCCGAAACCCGTCGCGCCGTGGATGTGCGTGCCGAGCAGAAAGGGGCGCATGAGGGCGCGATCCGCCCCCCGCGCGACGGGAATGCCATCAATTCCCGCCAGCGCGAGCAGATCGAGCGCATTGCGCGTCGTGTGGATGACGCTCGTATTCCCACCGACCGTCGTGATTGCCCGCACATCCAGTTCGGGCCGCGCGCAGGCGAGCAGGATACCCGCCGCGTCGTCCACGCCGGGATCGCAATCGAGCACTACCGGAATCGCCATCGCCGTTTCCCCTTCCCTGTCTCGTCCGTGCGTATCATACACGAGGAGTGGCGAGAGAACGGATACGAATGGTGGCACAGGCTAAAGTCTACGCCACCGGGACACGAGCGATGCACCTCACGATATAACCGCATGCTGCCGCTCGCGATGGCGGCGGGCCTTCGCGCGGTTGCCGCAGGTCTCCATGCTGCACCAGCGTCGGCTGCCATTCTTACTCATGTCCAGAAAGAGCCAGCCGCAATCAGACCCGGCGCACTCGTGGACGCGGTGTAATTCCCCGGCGGTCAGCAGTTCGGCGACCGACCAGAGGACCGGCCGCAGCAGGCTACCGAGCACGGACGGATCGCGCTCCCAAGCCCAGTGAAAATGCCCCTCCACCGGGACGAGGCGGGCGCGCGCCATCGCCTCCGCAATCGCCGTATTGACCGTCGCCAGATCGTCCGCCGGGGGTGCGGCATCCGCCGCGACCGCGGAGAAGAGACGGTAGATCGCTTCGCGGAGCGCGATGGCATGCGCGAATGCCGCGTCCGCGTCCGCCGGATGTCCCGCCGCCACACGCGTGTATTCCGCCGCCTCATCGCCGGCGATAAGCCCCGCCGCCTCGCTCCACGCGACGAGATCGGTATAGGAACGCAACGCTTCCTCATGCGGCTGCAACGCGGGGCGGTCGCCGAGCGTGTTGGCAAAATCGAGGCAAAGCCGCCCGGCATCGAACGCAAAATCGTGTGTCGTTTCCATGAATAGACCCCTCCTACCCATCCATTATAACCCCTCATCGGCGGTTGACAAGTTAGCGATGCGCTGGTACACTGTAACCAGTAAAAGTGAATAGGAGGTTAGCAGCGTATGGCGGGGTTTTCCGCCCCGGGAAGGAGCATTTTCACCGGCTGGTCTCATCTGACGCAGTGGGCGAATCGCCCGGAGAAAGAAGGGTCTCAATGAGCAACCTGTCGTATGAAATGATGCAGCACTACAGCGAGGCGATGCGATACAGCGGCCCCGAAGCGACGGGACGGCTCTGGATCGCGGATCGCCTGGCGGAAGCGAACCGCGAGGCATTGATCGCCGAGGCTACCAGTGGGGCACCCCGTGTGCGGCCCGTGATCCTCTCGCTCGGCGGCTTGCTCGTCCGCCTCGGCACACGGCTGGAAGCGGTCGGCGCGGTGGAGTGCCGCGGCGAGTACGCGTAAGTCATTCTGAATCGGTGGCGTAGGCTGTAGCCTACGCCACCCGATGTGAGAAGGGAGCGCACGAATGGCGGAACCGACGACCAAAGCGGGGCTACAGGAGCAGGTACGCGCCCAGTTCGCGGCGCTGGATGCGGCGACCGCGCCGATCCTACCGGCCCAGATGGCGGTGCCGGGTGTCAATGGTGCGTGGTCGGTCAAAGATGAACTCGCGCACCTGACCTTCTGGGACCGCCATCTGCTCGCGCGCCTCCAGCGTATCGCCACGCGCCAACCGCCGAGCGACACCGCGATTGACGATGACACCTGGAACCGGCGCTGCTTCGACGCGAACCGCGCCCGCGCGCTCGATGATGTCCTGACAGATCTCTGGCGCGCCCAACAGGGTATCCTCAACGCGCTGGAGACGGTGCCGGACGCGAACCTCTTCACCGCGGGGGTGCATGGCGCGCCGCTCTGGGAGGCGGTAGATGGGGCGATATGCAGTCATTATCCGGAGCACATCGCGCAGATCGAGCGGTGGCGTACACACCATGTTATGCCCCCAACAATGACATCCGACCTCCTCTTCCGCATCGCGGATGGCTATGCCGCCTGGTCCGCGACGATTGAGGCCGCGCCGCCATGCGAGCTGACACTGCCGAACCTCCACGGCGGCTGGTCCATCAAGGACGAAGTGGCGCATGTGACGTTCTGGGAGGCGCATGTCCTAACCGTCCTCCGCGCCGTTGGGGCCGGCGAAGCGCCGCCGCACCCGCCATTCGTTGGCGACGCGGCGAAGATCGAGGCGATCAACGCTGACGTCTTCGCGGCGAGCCAGCAGCGGGGACTGGATGAGGTGCTCGCCGATATGGAACGCACGCACACCGCCTTTGTCCGCGCCGTCTCGGAGCTGCCGGACGACGCGATCTTCAACGCGCACCACTTCGCGTGGATGAGCGGCGAACCGCTGATGGCCGCCATCGCCGGGGATACCTACGAGCACTATCCGGAACACATCCGCAACATCCAACACCGGCACGCGATGTGACACTCTCACTCCTGGCCCCCGCTTCCGCGGGCGATTCGTTTGACAGTGTCGATGGTCACAACCTATACTCCGCCCGAGTCTGGAACGGTTTGCTACGCGTGGGGCATCTCTCCCGGAAAAGCGGGTACGTCCCCTCCTGGCCGTGTCTGGACGGACGTTTCTCTCTGAGAGAAATCCGCAGAGCGCAAGGAGAATCACCGTGATCTATGACGCCGACCACCCGCTCGATCTGGCTGAGGCGCTTCGTGATGCCACGCCCGCGCAACGGCATGAGTTCTCGCGCCGCGCGGCCCTTCTCGGCATGTCCGGTTCAGCCATCGCCGCGTTGCTCGCCGCCTGTGGCGGCACATCAAGCGCCCCGACGAACACGCCCGCCGCTGCCGGGACACAGGCGGCGCCCACCAAGGGGACGATCCCGACCGTCGCCGTAAACCAGGCGACCGCGCCCGCCGCCAGCAGCGCCGCATCGACGAGCGGCACCGCGCCGGCGGCAAGCGCCGCGGCCACGAGTGGTGGTGCTCCGGCGGCAAGCGCCGCGAGCGGCAGCCCGACGACCGCCGCGTCGTCATCCGGCAAGAAGCCGAAGCGGGGTGGCACGTTCGTCACGATGGGCCATCAGGATATTTCGAGCCTCAGCCCGGATGACGCCGGCCCGACCGTCTGGTACGTCCTCATTTACAACATCCATGAGGCCCTCCTCAAAGTGGACGAGAACTACAAGCTCGTGCCCGTCCTTGCGGAGAGTTATCAGATCGCGCCGGATGGTAAGACGTGGACATTCAAGTTACGCAAGGGCGTCAAGTGGCACGACGGCCAGCCCTTTACGTCGGCGGATGTTAAGTATTACTACGACTGGATCCGCGATCCGAAAAACGCCGCGATCAACCAACCAAACTTCAAAGATGTCTCGAATGTTGACGCGCCTGACGACTCCACCGTCGTCGTTACCCTGTCGCGCGTCTACGTTCCTTTCGGGGCCTTGAGCGCGACGATCGCGATTGTGCCGAAGCATGTCCATGAGAAGATCGGTGAAGTCGAATACAAGAAAGCGCCGGTCGGTACGGGGCCGTATAAGTTCATGGAACAGAAACTTGGCGATCATGTCACGCTGCAAGCCTTCGATGATTATTGGGGCGGTCGGCCCTTCATTGATTTCTGGCGCGAGAATGTCGTGCCGGAAACCTCCGTTCGCGCCATTGCCCTGCAAACGGGCGACGCGGACTCCTCAACCTGGCCTCTCGCGCCCGAGGACGACCTGAAGTATCTTCAGGACCCAAAATTCCAGAGCTATCGCGCGCCGGGAGTGGCCGTCAACCATTTCCCGCTCAATACCGAGAAACCGCTCCTCTCCGATAAGCGCGTCCGGCAGGCGATGATGTACGCGATGGACCGCGATGCGATGGTCAAGGACCTATTGAAGGGGTTAGCCGTTAAGGCGACCGGCAACCTCTCGCCCGCCCTCGAATTCTATTACGAACCAAATGTCACGCTCTACCCACGGGACCTCGACAAAGCGAAGGCGCTGCTCAAGGATGCGGGCTGGACGCCAGGTCCGGACGGCATCCTCGCGAACGCCCAGGGGCAGAAGCTCTCCGTCGTCTGTACCGTCTTCAGTGGCGATGCGCTCCGCAAGAGCGAGGCGGAGGTCGCGCAGCGCAACTTCAAGGACGTCGGCATTGACATGCAATTGAAGGAGTTGGAGACCTCCGCCGCACTCGTTGCCGAGCGCCAGGGAAACTACGATCTCGGCCTGTTTAACTGGACCTATGGCGGCAGCAACGGGGACCCGGATGCGCAGTCGCTCTATGCCGGCAACGTAAACAATTTCTCGCGCTGGAATAACCCGGACGCCCAGAAATTGCTCCAGCAGGGCGCCTCGGAGACCGATCCGCAAAAGCGCAAGCAGATCTACAGCGATCTCCAGAAACTGGTGACGCAAGAAGTTCCCTTTCTCTATGTGATGTATTGGGAGACCGTTCTGCACTTCAACAAGCGGATTAAAGGGATGCCGGACAAGGCGACGAACCCCTACTGGCTCTACCAGAACTTCGCCAAGTACTGGATCGAAGAGGGGTA
>JAICJW010000484.1 GCA_025928215.1 Chloroflexia bacterium
GGCCGCACCTTCATCCAGCCGGACCAGCATCTCCGGGAGGTCGGGATCGCGCTCAAATTCAACCCGCTGCCCGAAGTGCTCGAAGGTCAGCGGGTCGTCCTGGTGGATGATACGATCGTGCGCGGCACGACGAGCCGGCCAATTGTCCAGTTGCTGCGCGATGCCGGCGCGCGTGAGGTGCATATGCGCGTCCATGCCCCGCCGATCCTCTGGCCTTGCTTCATGGGCGTGGATTTCGCCTCCCGCAGCGAGTTGATCGCCGCGCGCTTCGATGCGGATATTGCCGAGATCGGGCGGCAAATCGGCGTGGACTCGCTCGCCTATCTTTCGCTCGATGGCCTCTTCCGCGCCATCGGCCAGCCGCGCGAAGGGTTTTGCACCGCCTGCCTGACCGGCGAGTATCCGGTGCCCCTGTACGATGTCGCCAGCAAGTTCGCGCTGGAACGTCCACTGGCCGGCGCTATCGGGCACGCCGCACGCTAGCCGCCAACCCGATGGAACCGACCTGGCTGCGGCTACGCTCCGCCCCCGAAGGGAAGCAGCCGTACTTGCTGCGCGGCCGCGTCATCAAAGCGATCCGCGCCTTTTTCGACACTCAGGGATTTGAAGAGGTCGAGACGCCACTCCTCGTCGCCGCGCCGGGCATGGAGCCATACCTCGAAGTCTTCGAGACCCGCCTGACGACGGCACGCGGCCACACCGCACGGGCATTCTTGACCACCTCGCCCGAATACGCGATGAAGAAACTGCTCGTCGCCGGGTTGCCGCGCATCTATCAGCTCTGCAAATCCTTCCGCAATGGCGAAGAGATCAGCCGCGGCCACAACCCCGAATTCACGATCCTCGAATGGTATCGTGCCCATGCCGATTACCGGGCGATCATGGCGGACTGCGAGCGGCTCTTCACCGCCATCTGGCATGCGCTCTATCCCGACGCCGACCGGAACGCTGAACCGATGCTCATGGTTTGCGACGAGCGGATCACACTCGCGCCCCCGTGGGAGCGGCTCTCTGTGCGGGAAGCGTTCGCGCGGTATGCCCATCTCGACCTCGATGCCATCGGCGACGCGGAAACAATGCGCCGTGTGCTCGATGCGCGCGGCTATCAAACAGCGGCCGAGACGACGTGGGAGCAGGGGTATCATCAGATTTTTCTCAATGCGATCGAACCGCGACTCGGTCGCCCCGCGCCGACGATCCTCTATGAGTATCCCGCGTCAATGGCGGCGCTCGCGCGACGCAAGGCGGACGATGCGCGCTACGCCGAGCGATTCGAGTTTTATATCGCCGGGATCGAACTGGGCAACGCCTTTTCCGAACTGACGGACGCCGATGAGCAGCAGGCGCGCCTCGAAGCGGAACGCGCTGAGCGTGCGGCCCTCAGCAAGACGATGTACGCAATTGATAGCGATTTTCTCCGCGCGCTTCGTGTCGGCATGCCCCCGTCAGCGGGTATCGCCGTCGGTGTGGACCGGCTTGCCATGCTCTTTGCCGGAGTGGAAAGCATTCAGGAGACGCTCTGGTTCCCGGCGAACGAAGTCTTCGGCACGTAGCATTCAACGGTCGGTCATTGTGTATACTGCCTCCAATTGAGGATGCGTCGTCTCCTCCCGCCATGGCGGGAGGGCGCGAAGGAGGAACTATGGCACTGATTTCGACATCGGAGTTCAAGCGCGGGACGACCGTCATCTTCCAGGGGCAGCCGCACCAGATGGTCGAAGTGGATTTCGTCAACCCCGGCAAAGGCTCCGCATTCTTCCGGACGAAACTGAAGAGCCTGCGGACGGGCCGCGTCGTGGACTTCACCTTCAAGTCGGGTGAGACGATCGAGGATTACGCGATCCGCAATGAGGACATGCAGTATCTCTATCAGGAGGGCGAGGACTTCTTTTTCATGAATCAGAGCAGTTTCGAGCAGGTCTCTGTGCCGCGCGAGGTGCTGGGCATGGTCGCCAATTTCCTGCGCGAGGGCGAGACCTACGAATTGCTGGTGCATGAGTCCGAAGGTGTCGGCATCCGCCCGCCGAAGCGCGCCGTTGTGACGGTGACGGAAGCGGAAATCGCGGCCCGCGGCAATACCGTGCAGGGTGTCAACAAGGCGATCACGGTGGATACCGGCGCGACGGTGCAGGTTCCCGCCTTCGTCAAAGAGGGCGATCGTATCGCCGTCAACCCCGAGACCGGCGAATATATCGAACGCGTCAACGACTGATCCCTGCGGTCTTCGTTGACAGGAAATCTCGCGCTCGGCTACACTTGCGGCGGTCGCGCGACCGTTGGCGGATGGTGCAATGGTAGCACAGAGGACTTTGGATCCTTTAATCTAGGTTCGAATCCTAGTCCGCCAGCCACGCCGATATGCGTCAGGGAGTGCGCACCGCTCCCCAATGATGGGAATGCGCCTCGTGCCTTCCGTTTCTCCGCCGCCCACCGATGATTCCGCCTCCGCGCTCGCCGTCGTCATCCTCGCGGCCGGTGCGGGCACGCGAATGCGCTCTCAACTCCCCAAGCCACTGCATCCGCTCGGCGGACGACCGCTCGTTACCTATGCACTCCGCGTGGCGGAACGATTGCAGGCGGAGACCACGGTGATCGTCGTCGGACATCGCGCGGATGAGGTGCGTAGCGCGCTCGGCGAGGCATACACCTACGCGACGCAAATCCCGCAGCAGGGGACGGCGCATGCCGTGGAAGTCGCGTTACCACATATCCCTGATGCAATCGCGACGGTGCTGGTACTCTTTAGTGATACACCGCTCCTTCGTGATGAGACATTGCAGGCGCTGCTCGAAACACATCACGCGCGCCATGCAACGATGACGATACTCACGGCGCGCGTCACGGATCCCGCCGCCTATGGACGGATTATCCGTGATCGCGAGGGTCGGGTGAAGGCCGTCGTCGAGGCGCGGCTGGCGACGCCGGAGCAGAAGCGAGTGGACGAGATCAA
>JAICJW010000428.1 GCA_025928215.1 Chloroflexia bacterium
AGCGCGCGGTGATCGTCAGGGCGATCACCGTCATATCATCGTTCGGCAATCCCCGGTCAGCGGCAATTGCCGCGCTGAGGAGCGTATCCGCCAGCGTTTGCGCCCGAATCGGTGGCGCATCGCCCGCCGATACTGCCGCGCAGACATCGAGCGGCGCGCCATATCGTTCGCCGGCATGCGCGATGCCATCGGTGAAGAGTGCAATCCGCAATCCGAGCGCCAGGTCGAACTGGTCAATTGTCGGGCGGGCGTGACGGCGAACGCCGATTGGCCCGGAGACCGTTGGCAAAAGCTCCCATTCGCCATCGCGAAAGACGGCGCCCGGCACATCCGCGTTCCGCGAGACGAGGATGCTGTTCGTGCCGAGATCGAGCGTCAGGAGGTCGAGGGTTGCGGAGACGCGCCCGCCCCGATAGGCGTGCAGATAATCATGAACGGCCCGCGCGACCGCGCCATCGCGCACGCCTTCCTTGATGAGCGCAACCGCTTTGGCGGTCAGTTGCAGCGAGAGCAATTTGGCCGGAAACCCATGCCCCTGACCGTCAACGAGCACAAGTGTGAACCCGCCGTCAGGCCGCTCGACGAGTTCGACCGTGTCGCCACTCTCGCGCGCGGCGTAGTGGCTCGTCTTCGCGGCGGCAAGATCTGCCCGAAGAAATACCGTCTCCGGGTCAGCGGGCGGCGGCGAGTTTTTCCCGGTCGCCGTAGTTTCGGTTGTAGTAGGCAACGTATCCGGCATCTTGCTTGAGCGGCTCCCACCAATCGCGACGCTCCGCGTACCACTGCACCGTTCGCTCAAGTCCGACCGGGAACGGCAGTACGGTCTGCCAGCCGAGCGCGCGGAGTTTCTCGCAACCGAGGGCATAGCGCCGGTCGTGCCCCGGTCGGTCCCCGACGAATTGGAGCATATCGTAGGGCTTGCCCAATAGATCGAGCACGGCACGGAGAACGTCGAGGTTGGTCCGTCCGTGCCCAAGCCCCTCGTGCTCCGCGCCGATGTTGTAGGCCTCTCCGGGCGCGCCATCATGCAGGACGCGATCAATCCCGTCGCAGTGATCGTCCACATGCAGCCAGTCCCGCACCTGCATACCGTCGCCATAGACCGGGATCGGCTTGCCATCGAGCGCATTGGTGATCGCAACAGGCAGCAATTTTTCGGGGTACTGATGCGGCCCGTAGGTGTTCGAGCCGCGCGTGACCACCGTCGTCAATCCATGCGTGATATGGTACGCATTCACGACGAGATCGGCGCCCGCTTTAGTCGCGCTGTACGGCGAGCGCGGCGCAGGCGCGTCATCCTCGCGGGAGACCCCATCCTCGACATGCCCATAGACTTCGTCAGTGCTGACTTGAAGGTAGCACGTAACACCTTGCTGCCGCGCCGCTTCGAGAAGGGTCAGGGTGCCGACGACCTGCGTCCGCGCGAAGTTGCTGCCGTCCATGATCGAGCGGTCCACATGGGACTCGGCGGCGAAGTGCACCACCTGGTCTGCCTCGGCCATCAGCTTGTCGACCAGTTCGGCGTCGCGGATGTCGCCCTGGACGAAGGTGAAACGGGAATCGGACGACACCGAGGCGAGGTTCGCGAGGTTCCCGGCGTAGGTCAGATTATCGAGGACGACCACTTCATAGGGTCGCCGTGCGAGTGTGCGGTGCACGAAGTTACTGCCGATAAAGCCCGCGCCACCCGTCACGAGCAACCGCTTGAATGTCCGCCCCATCCCGTTCCTCCCACGTACCACCATCATCCTTCACATCGCGGATAGCATAACACGACCACAGCGCTACGACATGGACGTTTCAACCGTCACGAAGCGGGCATGATCGGCGAGGTCGTGATGGGTGGCGATCACCGCCGACGGGAATATTGCATCGCACAGCGCGACAGCAATTCCCGCTTGCGACGGGTCAATCTCGAAGGCAAACGCACCACCGGGCATCAGGCGCGCCGCAATCTGGGGGATGAGGGAACGGTACATGCCAAATCCATCCGCTCCCCCTCCCGCCAGCGCGCCGCGCGGCTCCGCGCGGAGATCGGCGGCGGCGGTCTGTCTATCGGTGAGGTAGGGCAAATTCGCGAGGATGAGCGGAACGGGTTGCCCGAGCCACGATAGCAGGTCACCACAGACGAACGCGATGCGATCGGCGACCAGTTGCCGCCGCGCATTCGACCGTGCGACTGCGAGCGCCTCAAGGGATATGTCAGACGCGAAAATGCGCGCATGCATCGCAATGGACGCGAGGGAGACGGCAATCGCGCCGCTCCCCGTGCCAACGTCCACAACCCGCACGCCATGCGCGCGCGCGGCGAGCCAGCGGACGGCCCATTCGACCAGCAGTTCCGTCTCTGGGCGCGGTACGAGGACGGCCGCATTCACCGCAAATGCCAGCCCCATAAATTCCTTCGTACCCGTGAGATATGCGACCGGCTCGCCGCGCAACCGTCGTTCTATCAGTAGGTCGAACGCGGTGGGTATACCCGGCGGCACGTCATCGAGCAGATGCGCGTAGAGCGCCGCCCGCTCCCGTCCGAGCAGATGGCCGAGTAAGAGCGCGGCATCGAGTTCCGGCGTCTCGATGCCACCATGCCGCAAGGCAGCGGCGCCGTGCGCCAGCAGATCGCGCGGTCGCGGCGTGAGCACCTTAGTCGGCGGCCAGGCCCGCCGCCGCGAGCCGGTCCGCCTGGTCGGCCGCGCGCAATTCGGCAATCAACGGTTCGATGTCCCCGTTCAGCACGCCGGGCAGATTGGAGCGGTTCACGCCGATCCGATGATCGGTCACGCGGTCCTGAGGGAAGTTGTAGGTGCGGATTTTCTCGCTGCGGTCGCCGGTCCCAATCTGCGACTTACGCTCGGCTGAGAGCGCTTGCTGCTGCTTCTGAAGCTCCATGTCGTACAGCCGGGCACGCAGCACGGCGAGCGCCTTGATGCGGTTCTTCAACTGGCTCTTCTCATCCTGGCAGGTAACAACCAGCCCGGTCGGCAGGTGGGTAATGCGGACGGCGCTATCGGTCGTGTTGACGCTCTGGCCGCCATTGCCGGAAGAACGATAGACGTCAATCTTCAAATCCGCATCGTTGACCTGCACGTCCACATCCTCGACCTCCGGCATGACGATCACCGTCGCCGTCGAGGTGTGAATCCGGCCACCGGATTCCGTCGCGGGGACGCGCTGGACGCGATGCACACCGCTCTCCCAGCGCAGATGGGCGAATGCACTCTTGCCATGCACCTCGAAGACGACTTCCTTCATGCCACCGATACCGGTCTCGTGCAGGTCAATCAGTTCAACCTTCCACCGCTGCCGCTCCGCGTACTTCGTATACATCCGGTAGAGTTCCGCCGCGAAGAGCGCCGCTTCCTCCCCGCCCGTCCCGGCGCGGATTTCGACGATCACATCGCGCTCGTCGTTCGGATCGCGTGGGACGAGCATCAGGCGGATCGTCTCCATCTGTTCATCACGCTGTCGCGTCAGGGTGTCGAGTTCGTCGCGGGCAAGCGCCGCCATTTCCGGGTCCTGTTCCTCATCCACCATCGTGATCGTCGCGTTGATCTCATCGTTCAAATCGCGCAACCGCCGGTACGCGGCGACGGTCTCTTCAATCTCCGCCCGCTCGCGGCCGAGCGCGGA
>JAICJW010000046.1 GCA_025928215.1 Chloroflexia bacterium
ATGCTCGCCTGCGCGTTGGTCAGAATGAACCACCCCGTAAAGGCGAGAATGATCCCGTTCGCGATCTGCCCGCGAAAGAGGAGTGTCACGCCGAAGAAGATAAAGACGTACGCGACGAATGAGCCGACGCGCGCCGCGACCTGCGTGCCGCGCGCATACGATTTCGTTGCCCCCCACACAGCGGCCCGGAGCACGCGGCCACCGTCCATCGGGAAGCCCGGCAGGAGATTGAAGATTGCAAGAAAGAGGTTGACAATCCCCAGATAGGCGGTGATCCCCCCAAGGGGCACGTTGATCGGTCTCAAGAGGAAATGGAGGCCGATGAAGATGCCGCCGAGCAGCGCGGATGTGATCGGCCCCGCGATGGCGATGGCGAACTCCTCGCCCGGCTTCTCTGCCTCTCGCTCGATCTCCGCGATGCCGCCGATGGGCAGGAGCGTGATGCTCCGCGTGCGAATGCCGCTCCGCGCCGCGATCGTCGCGTGGCCGAGTTCATGGAGGATGATCGAAGCGAAGAAGAGCACCACCGTGACCA
The DNA here is from genome assembly GCA_025928215.1 of Chloroflexia bacterium. GTDB lineage: Bacteria > Chloroflexota > Chloroflexia > Thermomicrobiales > JALYUS01 > JALYUS01. Next base: position 536 of record JAICJW010000046.1, read on the forward strand.
GCGCGGCGGCGAAGTACGCCTGGCTCGTCCACCCCGCATAGCGATCCGGGTAGTAGGACGCCGCGAATGTCCAGAGGAAGAGGACAAAAACGATCAGCCATGAAGCGCTGATCTGGAGGGGGATACCCCGGATAGTACCAAGACGAATCGAACCGTACATCTTCGTGGCACCTTCCGTGAGGGGCCGATACTCGTCGGTGCATACCGATCTGAAGATACCATGTTTCGTATCACTGCGGGGGCGCGGCATGGAACACAAACGCGCTGAGAATCGTTTAGATTGACGGGGACGGGACACGCCCGTACAATCGCGATGTCCGATGCGGCGGTGGGCCGTCTGGTCCCGTACGCGCGGGCTGGGGTCGGTGCGGCCTCTTCCGCGCCGTTTGATCCCTCTTCGAGGAGCCATGAATCGTATTCTCAATGGACGGTATCGCATTGACGGCGTTGTCGGTGACGGCGGCATGGCCGTTGTCTATCGTGGGTGGGACCTTGTTCTGAATCGCGTTGTCGCGATCAAGGTGCTGCGCGAGCAGTATGCGACGAACGATTCGTTCCTCGCCCGCTTCCGCCGTGAGGCGCAGTCCGCCGCCGGGCTGTCGCACCCGAACATCGTCAATGTCTATGACGTTGGCCGCGATGGTGATACCTGGTACATCGTCCAGGAACTGATTGATGGGACGGACCTCGCGACCCTGATCCGCCAGCGCGGGCAATTTACCGTGCCTGACGCAATCGAGGTGATGACGCAGATCGCCCCCGCGCTCGATTACGCGCACAGCCATGGCATCATCCATCGCGACATCAAGCCGCATAATATTCTGATTGACGCGCGCGGCACCGCGAAAGTCGTGGACTTCGGGATTGCTAAGGGTGTCAATGACATCAAGATGACGGACGCGGGTACGGCGCTCGGCACGGCGGGGTATATCTCGCCGGAGCAGGCGACCGGCTCCCCGCTAACCGCCGCCAGTGACCTCTACAGCGCCGGTGTCGTTCTCTATGAGATGCTGACGGGGCGTTTGCCGTTTGTGGGGGATACGGCGGTCAGTGTGGCGATGCAGCATGTCCGCAACGCGCCGCCGCCGCCCTCGCGCTTCAATGCAAAGATTCCCCGCCATGTCGAAGCGGTCGTCCTGCGGGCAATGGAGAAACTTCCGGATCGCCGGTACCTCTCCGGCGCGGAGATGGTCTCTGCCCTCCGCGGCAATCCGGTGCCGGGGCCGGTGCAGACTGTCGCTATCGGCGGTGGCGCGGGAGCCTATGCTCTGCCCGAAGATACGCGCGCCCTGGCAGTGGGCGGGCCGCGCGCGCGCACTGCGACGGTCGCGCCAACGCGCAGCAGCACGCGGCGTGTGGATGCGACGCCCGTCCCCCGCCAGACGACCGGGCCGGGTGTTGGGACGTGGCTCCTCGGTATCGTCCTGCTCGGTGGCCTGCTGGCGCTCGTCTATCTCGGCTATAAATTAGCGAACGCGAGCAACGCACCGGCGGCGACCTCAACGCGGGCGACCTCCACCGTGGTCGCGGTGGTCGGAATCGCTACCGCGCCAGCGACGCCGAAACCATCCGCGTCGGTCGCCGCCACACCGGTCGTCACCGTGTCGCCGACGCGCGATCCGAACAGCATCGAAGTGCCGAATCTCTCTGGTTTGTATCAGCCGCAAGCGGCGGACGAACTGACGAAGCGGGGTCTCGGCCTCGGCAGTGAGACGAAGCGAACGAATGAAACGACGCCACATGGGCAAATCCTCGATCAGACCCCGAAGCCGGGAGACTTCGTCAAGCGTGGCAGCCAGATTGACATCGTCACGAGTCAGGGGCCGGCCATCGTGGACCTTAGTGGCCTGAGTGTCAAGGGAAAGACGTACGAGGAGGTCAGCAAGCAACTGACCGATCTCGGCCTCACGGTTAACCGTCAGGACGAATTGAGTAACGATGTAGATGCCGGGCGCGTGACGCGGATTGATCCCGCCGATAAAATTTCCCACGACGGAACGGTCACGGTCTATGTCAGCCTCGGTAAGCCGACCGCAACGCCATCCCCTGCCACCGCCACCCCGACGGTTAAGCCGACGACCGCTCCGACGCAACCGCCGCAGCGGACGGGGACACCGACCGCAGGCACGGCGCAATTACCCGATGTGATCGGTAAATCGCCGGACGAGGCGCAGCAAATCCTGGCAAAGCAGGGATTTACCGATGTGACGATCGCTCCCCTCTCCACCCTCCCTGGCGGGGTGACACGGCAGAAAAAGAACACCGTCGCCGGGGTCATCACCGCCCAACAGCCATTTCAAGTCGTAAATCCGGGGCAACAACTTCCGAAGGATACGCCGCTCTTCGTCGTCGTGCAGACCACCGACTGATCGGAACCGTCGGCTGATGAGGTGATTCGTTGGTGGTAGCAGGCTTCCTGACTGCCGCTCACCGTGTAATCATGACATAATTCGACGTTCCTCTGCGCGCCCTCTATACTGACGGCGGGCTGTTCCGCGTGTACGGACGCCCCGATTGTGCGGCAATGAAGGAGCGTGCATGCCTGCGGTACGGTTAGTGGTCGTCGGTCTGCCGAAGAGCGGCAAGACGACGGTATTCAATGCGTTGACGCGCGCCGAGGCGAAAACGAGTGCATACAGCACCGGCGTCGAGGATGAACCGAACCTCGCGACAATCAAGGTGCCCGACGAGCGCCTGGATCGCCTGACCGCGCTGTTCAAGCCGAAGCGAACGATTCCGGCGGATGTGCAATACGTGGATGTGGCCGGGCTGGCGAAGGGCGTCAGCGAAAAGGGGATCGGCGGCGCGCTGCTCGGCCACCTCGCGCAGGCGAACGCCCTCGTCCATGTCGTGCGCGCCTTCAATGACCCCAACGTGCCGCACCCGGAGGAATCTATAGATCCATTGCGGGACATCGAGACCTTGCAACTGGAGTTCACCTTCAATGACCTCGGCCAGATCGAGAAGCGGCTGGTCCGGCTCGAAAGCCAAATTCTGAAAGTGCGTGGGGCGGAGCGCGAGCAATATGAGCGGGAGCAAGCCGCGCTGATCAAACTGCGCGCCGCCCTCGAAGCGGGGACGCCGGTTCGTGAAGTAGCACTCGACCCCGACGACGAGCGGTTGCTGCGCGGCTTCGGTTTCCTGACCGGGAAACCACTGCTTGTCCTCCTCAATGTCGGGGAAAATCAAATGGGCGACGAGGCCGCCGCGCTCGTGCGGCAAGCCGAAGCGCAGTTCGCGCGACCGGGTATCGCCTTCGACGCCGTCGCCGGGCAGATCGAGATGGAGATTGGCCAGTTGGATCCGGAGGATGCACAGGTGTTCATGGCGGAAATGGGCATCGCGGAGAGTGGGCTGGATCGTATCATCCGCCGCTCCTATGCCTTGCTCGGCCTGATCTCCTTCTTCACGGTCGGCCCGGATGAGTGCCGCGCCTGGACGATCACGCGCGGCACCATGGCGCAGCAAGCGGCGGGCGAAATCCATTCGGACATCGAACGTGGCTTCATCCGCGCCGAAGTCGTCGCATACGACGCGATGATCGCCGCCGGAAGCATGGCGGAAGCAAAGAAGGCGGGCACGCATCGCCTCGAAGGCAAGCAGTATATCGTTCAGGATGGCGACATCATCGAGTTCCTCTTTAATGTCTGAGGAAACCGATTGAACCGCAGCGACGCAGAGAGCGCAGAGGACCTGGAGAGACATAAAGATTGTGAGGGGTCGGGAACGAGCGTACGTACCCGTACCACGATCTACTTCGAACCTTTTTTCTTTTCTTCGCTCCTTTTCTCTGCGCCCTCTGCGTCTCCGCGGTTCAATCGGTTTCCGTCTCGGCATGGGGAGGGGGCGACGTGCTGAAGTTTGCGGGGCTAATGGGGCCGGGGGCGATGTTGGTCATTGTCGGGCTGTGGCTTGCCCTGCTTTTGCTAGCCGGAGCGCCGGGCGTGCGGCGGCGATGGTCGGGGGCGCGCGGCGAGGTCGACATGATCGGCCTGTTGACCGTCGTCTTTCTGCTCTTCTTTTGGCGCCTCCTCTTTGAGCAGGGAGTCGCGATCCCGAAAGGCGGCGGCGACTTCAACTCCTTCTATTATCCGCTCTCCGCCTTCGCGGCGAATCAGATCCACGCCGGGCATTTCCCCTTATGGAATCCATACCTGTACGCGGGCGCGCCGTTCGCGGCGGACTATCAGGCGGGCGCGCTCTATCCGCTCAATCTGCTCGTCTGGGCGGTGGCGCGGCCCTTCACGTACGGGGTGTTCGAATCGCTGGCGATCTTCCATGTCTGGTGGGCTTCCGTGACGATGTATGGCTTCGCGCGGACAATTGGGCTACGTCGGGCGTCCGCCCTGATTGCGGGCATCACCTTCGCGTATGGCGGCTTCATGACGGCCCAAATCGGCCACGCGCCGATGATCGCGGTCGCGTCGTGGCTGCCCGCCGTCCTTGCCGCGCTCTACCGCGCGCGGCAGGGACGGGGGATCGGCTGGACGGTGCTCGCCGGGCTTGGCTTGACGATGGCGACGCTGGCCGGTCATCCACAGGTGCTTCTCTATGTCCTTACTGTCGCGGTCGCGTACGGTATCTTCCTCGCGTGGGTCGAGCGTCCCATCGCGGCGATACCGATTGTGGAGGGAGATGACGGCGCGATTGCCCCACCGGTAATGCCGCGGGCCAGAGAAGGCTGGTCACGCGCTCTGCCTGTGTTCCGCACTGACTCGCTCGCGCGGCATTGGGCGAGCGCCATCGCGCGGCTCGGGATCATGCTCGTCATCGCCGTCGGGCTGGCCGCGCCACTCCTGCTGCCCGCCGAGCAGTTGTCGCGCCGCTCGGTGCGGGCCGGGATCGGCTATGACAATGCGACGCAGTTCAGCGTCGAACCCGTCGCGCTCCTCCAGCTCGTGCTGCCCAAGGTCTTTGGCGACAACCCGACGAACTACTGGAATGTTTTCTCGAACGGCGAAATTTGGGGCTACGCGGGCGTTGCCGCGTTGATCCTCGCCGTCATTGGCGTGCTGTGGCGAACGCGGGCAGCGAGCGGGCAGAAACTCTTTTTCGTCGCACTCGGCGGCTTTGCGCTGCTCGGCGCGCTCGGGCCATTTACGCCGCTGCATGGCTGGCTCTATGGCTTTGTCCCTGGATACGATCGCGTGCGCGCCGCCGGTCGGCTGCTGCTGCTCTACGATCTCGCTGTGGCAATACTCGCAGCCTGGGGGCTTGACGCCCTGTTGGACTGGATCGCCGTGCGGCGCACGACCGACGCCGCACTCGGTCTGCTGCTGCGACAGGTCCGGCGCGGGGTCGGCATCATCGTCGCCGTGCTCGCGCTCGGCATCATCCCGCTCTTTTATGCCCTGATTTTGCGGCAGGACACTCCCGTCAATCGCCCGGTGATCGCCGTGGACGGCTTGAATCTCCTGCTGCTCATCCTCGTCGGTATCCTCGCGCTCATCTGGGCGGTGGAGCGTCGGGGGATCGGATCGCGCGCGGCAGCGGTGCTGGCGACGGCGTTGATCGTCTTCGATCTCTTCAGCGCGACGATTGGCTTCAACCCGACGACGGATAATCTGCTGGCGGGTTTCCAGCAACCGGCGGCGCGGCAGGAGCTGATCGCGCGCACGGCGAGTGGCCCGCCGTTCCGCATTGATACGGATGACATTTCCGACCGCTGGCAGCCCTCGCTCGCTGCGATAGACGGTGTGGATAGCGTTTCCGGCGCATACAATCCGCTCCAACTCGCCGACTACGCCGCCCTCCGCGAGCGGGCGCAGAGTAGCCGTTCCAGCGCGCTCTATGGCCTCCTGAATGTCGCCTATGTTGGCGTTCCCGCCGAGAAGCCGGCGCCCGCCGACTGGCAAAAGGCATTTACCGGCGACAAAGTGGCTTTTTATCAGCCGAGCCGTCCGCCATTGTCGCGCGCGTTCGTCGTCGGGGCAGCGGAATCGGTCGCTGGCCCCGGGGCGGCCTTCGACCGGATCAAGGCGCCGGACTTTGATCCCGCCAAAGTCGTCTATCTGCAAGGGGCGGTGCAGCCGACGGCCACCGACCCCGCTGCACATGCCGCGACTGTCACGGCGAACGGCACCGATGGCGTCACGGTGCGCGTAACGACCGGTGGGGCGGGCTATCTGGTGCTCTCCGATGCCTATTACCCCGACTGGCGCGCGACGGTGGACGGCCACGATACGACGATCCTCCAGGCCGACCTCGCGTTTCGCGCCGTCTACCTGCCCGGCGGCGGCGACCATACGATTGTCTTCCGTTTCCGGCCAACGTGGTGGGTGATTGGCTGGCTCATCGCCGCGCTGACTGCCTTCGGCACGATCGCGCTGCTCGTGCTTGTGCCGTGGATGCGCCGGAGGCGGCGATAATGCGCGGGCGGCATCACGCGATCTGTGGCGCCGCTGTCGCCGCGCCCGCGCTCCTCTATCTCACGCAAGGGAGTATCGGTGCGGTCGTCGTTGGCGTCCCGATTGCCACGCTCGGCGCGATGCTGCCGGACATTGATACGCGGCGGTTTCCGTTGCAGGGAGAAGTGTGGCGCGGTTGGAAGCGACTCGCGAAGACGGCGCGCGCGCGGGGGCCGCTCGGCATGCCCTTCGCGCTGGCGGCGATCATCGTCGGGGCGCTCATGGCAGGCGCACTCAGCGCGCTCTCATGGCTGGTGCGGCGCGTCGTCTCGCATCGCGGGTTCACGCATACGATCTTCTGCACGGCGATCATCGGCCTCGTGGCGACTTGGGCGAGCGTGCGCCTCGTCGGGTCATGGGTGCCGGGCATCGCGCTCGTTATCGGCTACGCCTCGCACCTCATCACCGACGCGATGACCTATCGTGGCGTGGACGTGTTCGAGCCGCTGATTCCGGTCACGGTCCATCTCCTGCCGCCTGGCCTTCGGTTCGGCAACGGCGGCGTGCGCGAGGGCATCGCGGTTTTCACCATCGTCGTCGCCGCGATCCTCGGCATCGCCACCGCCTACGCCCGCTTTGGCCCACGCCTGTGAGTGAGGCAAACGAGCGGCACTCCTTCATGCGCCGACGGGATTGCCACGGTGCACCTTCGTGGTACTGGGAGCGGCGACGCGCTCCAGCCAAAACACTGGATGGCCGATCGTCGCGTGCTCGAACTCCGCGTGTGTGGATTCGCTGGTGACGCCAAAGAAGCGGCCCATGGGATTCCCCGTTTCAATGAATGCTTTGAGCACACGGCCCGCTTCGTCGCGGGGCAATTCGGTCGCGCGGATCTCCTCCACACGACGCCCACGAGTGAGGGTGGCCGTACCCGCCGCGCGAAGATTGCGCACCCAATCCACCACGCCATAGGGGGCGAAAAGATAGCGCTTTCCATCCCGCTCGACAACTGATACCGGGGTGGAGCGCGGCTCACCACTTTTCCGCCCGCGCACTGTGAGCAGATACGTGGGATGGTGTCCGAATCCAACGAGATTGACGCCGGCGCGCAGGAGGCTCGTTGTCAGCACATTTGCGATACGAATAAACCGTGGGACCGGAGACGTTGTTGCCATGTTCTTCCTCGCATGCTTAGCGCTATCACTGGCTCAATACTTCTGCAAAACAGTGCTACGGTGAACGGGGACGATCAGGGGTGGGAGGCAGCGCATGCAGTTTGTCGGGGTTCGCGACAACGCGGATCGCCTGGACCTGTCCGTCCACGATGTCGAGTGTCATCACGCTGACTCCCCGCTCCGTTGTGATGGCGAGACCCGGCTGCCCATTCACCATCGTGCGCTGGGTGGTGCTCGGTATCTTCCGCATGATGCCGAGGATGAACGACGCGACCTGGGCCGCGCCAGTGATAGGCCGAAGTGCGGCGGTCATCTTCCCGCCGCCATCTGTCCAGAGTGTCACGTCGTTGGCGAGCATGCCGAGCAGGCCGGAGAGGTCGCCGCCCGCACATGCGGCGATGAACTGTCGGGTGATCTGCTCCCGATGTATCGGGTCCGGGTCGAAGCGCGGGCGCCGCGCCTGGATCTGCTGGCGTGCGCGCCGCGCGATCTGGCGGCAGTTCGCCTCGCCCTTGCCGACGATGCCCGCGATCTCATGGAAGTCGTAGGCGAAGACATCGTGTAGGAGGAAGACCGCCCGCTCCATCGGGGAGAGGTGTTCGAGCAGGACGAGGAAGGCCATCGAGAGCGACTCATGCAGCACGGTCGTATCGGCCATGTCCGGTTCCCCCTCCGAGATAATCGGCTCGGGCAGCCACGGCCCGGGGTACGTCTCCCGCTGCACCCGTGCCGCGTGCAGGTAGTTGATGCTCTGGCGTGTCACGATGGTGGAGAGAAAGGCCCTGGGTGATGCCACGACGATGTCGCCGCGCCGCTGCCAATGCAGGTATGCCTCCTGGACGATGTCTTCGGCGTCCATGATGCTGCCGAGCATCCGGTACGCAATCGCGAAGAGGAGCGGTCGGTAGGCATCGAAGATTTCGGCATCCTGTATGGTCGTATTCGTCATAGGAAAACACCTCTCGGTAGGAGATACGTGCGTATGGCTGAGTATGTCGTGGATCGTCCCATCCACCTCAACCGGCTCTATCAGTATAGTCAAATGCGCGCCACCAAATGTGACATGACCTGTACGAATCAAATTCCGAGCGGGCGTTTGGTGGGGATGCCGGGGCGGCGGGGGTATTTGGCAGGCGTTTCGCCGGTCTTGTCTATGCGAATCAGGACGTGACTTTCCAGGCCGGGAATGGGTACGGGCGTGATCGGACCGATGGCGCCGCCGAGTTCGACCGCAGCGTGCGCGCCCGCCCGAAGTTCGTCCGTGAGATCACCCGACTTCATGGCGAGGACGAAACCATTCAGGCGCACGAAGGGGAGGCAGTATTCGAGGAGCACCGGTAGCCGCGCCACGGCCCGCGCCAGTACGATGTCCATCTGCTCGCGCAGGGTCGGATGATGCGCCATTTCTTCTGCTCGGCCACTGAGCGCGGTGACGTTGTCCAACCCCAGATCGTCCGCCACGCGGCGGATGAAGGCGACCTTCTTTCCGGTCGCTTCCAGAAGGGTCACGGCAATGCGTGGCCGTACAATGGCGAGCGGTAGGCCGGGAAACCCCGCGCCACTGCCGACATCGAGGACACGCACGGTCGAAAGCATCGCGACATCGCCGCCGATCAATCGAACATACGCGTCCAAGGCGGGCACGACGGTGAGCGAGTCGGCGAAATGGAGGGTTTGCACCTCGGCAGGGTCGGTGATCGCCGTGAGATTCATCGTCGCATTCTCACGCACGAGCATCGCGCCGAGTTGCTTGAATCGGTTACGGTCTCGCGCTGTCAGCTGGACATGGAGCGCGCGCGCCGCCGCGTCGAGGCGTGAGAGATCCGCGAAGGCATCGGTTGATGGGGCTGACATCATGCCCTCCCGTTCCCCGGTGGTGGCGGGCTTCAGCCTGCCGCAGCAAGGATAGGCAGGCTGAAGCCCGTCACCACCCTCTTCCCGCCTCGCGCCGTGACAGTTAGTGACGGACGCGCGTCGCGATAGGTGCCGTGACGGTGCACAGTTTCCGCGCTTGCGCCGCGATGTTTTCGGCGGTCAGACCGCATTCCGCGCGCAGTTGCGCGGGCTTGCCGTGATCTACGAACCGGTCAGGGATGCCGAGCACGGTGACCGGGCAGGTGAGGCCGTGCGCCGCGAGGAGTTCGAGCACCGCGCTGCCGAAGCCGCCCGCTGCCACACCCTCCTCGATCGTCACGAAGCGCCCGACCTGCCGGGCGAGATCAAGGATACATTCCTCGTCCAGCGGCTTCGCGAATCGCGCGTTGACAACCGTCGCCGCGACGCCGTCACGCGCGAGGATTTCCGCCGCCTCCATCGCCGTCGGCACATGGACGCCGAGTGCGAGGATCGCGACATCATCGCCCGCGCGCAGCGTCTCCGCCTTGCCGATTGGCAGGGGCGAGAGCGCGTCATCGAGCGGCACGCCAAGCCCCGCGCCACGTGGGAAGCGGAGGGAAATCGGGCCATCGTATGCCATCGCCGTCGCGACCATATGGCGCAACTCGTTCTCGTCCTTCGGTGCCATGACGACCATATTGGGGATGGCGCGGAGATAGGCGATGTCGAAGATGCCATGATGCGTCCGCCCGTCCTCGCCGACGAGGCCCGCGTTGACGAGGACAAACGTCACGGGCAGATTCTGGATCGCCACATCGTGGATCACCGAGTCGTAGGCGCGTTGGAGGAAGGTGCTGTAGATCGCGCAGACGGGTTTCATGCCCGCCGCCGCGAGACCGGCCGCGAAGGTCACGGCGTGCTGCTCGGCGATGCCGACATCGAACATCCGATCCGGGTAGACTTTCTGGAACTTCTCCATCCCCGTCCCGCCCGGCATCGCGGCGGTAATACCGACGATAAGCGCATTCCGCGCCGCCTGCTCGATCAATGTCTGCGCGAAGAAGTCACGATAGGCCGGCGGGGAGACCGGAGCACCGACCGGCTTTGGCGCCTCGACGGAATAGGTTTTGATCGGGTCCGCCTCACATGCCTCGATGCCCTTGCCCTTCGTCGTCAGCACATGGAAAAAGACGGGTGAGGGCATCGTCTTGGCGATGCGGAAGGTATCAATCATCAGTTCAGTGTCATGACCATCCACCGGGCCGATATAGGAGAACCCGAGTTCCTCCCAGATCATCGGCGCGAGCATCACTTCCTTGACACCGTCCTTGAAGCGCTTGCCGAGTTCCAACCACGTCTCGCCCGCCGGAAGCCGCTTCATCACGCGCGCGATCTGGTCCTTCATCTGCTCGAACGCAGGGTGAGCACGCATCCGGTTCAGGTAGAGATGCAGCGCGCCAACGCTGCGCGCAATCGAGAGTTCGTTGTCATTGAGGACGACGATGAGCGGGGCGTCCATATGACCGGCGTTGTTTAGCGCCTCCCAGGCGAGGCCGCCGGTCAGCGCGCCATCGCCGATCACCGCCACGGCGTGCCGGTTCGGCTCGCCTTTGAACTGGTTGGCGACGGCGAAACCGAGGGCGGCGGAGATCGAGGTGCTGGTGTGGCCGGCACCGAAGGCGTCGTGTTCGCTCTCTTCCCGCTTGAGAAACCCGGAGATGCCGCCCGCCTGCTTGAGCGTGCGGAATTGATCGCGCCGTCCGGTGAGGATTTTATGCGCGTAGGCCTGATGGCCGACATCCCAGATGATCGGCTCGCGCGGCGTATCGAAAGCGGCGAGCAAAGCAATGGTCATCTCAACGACGCCGAGGTTGGGCGAGAGATGACCGCCGTTCGTATGGACGACGTCCATGAGGAGCGTGCGCACATCGGCGGCGAGTTCGACCCGCTCCGCGGGTGTCAACGCCCGGATATCTTCCGGCCCGTTCACACGCGATAGGACTGACATCGGTGTCCCCTTCTCTTGACCGGCACGCCTGCGTCAGCCTGCCCGTCTTTCGCAATCATCACCGCATCATACGCACGAGCGATACCAGCGTCAAACGCGGTACGCGATCGTTTCGTGATCGGTGTCTAATGATACGTATCGCGCATCGCATCGGATGATCGAAGCGAGAAGGAAGAGCCACTCCCTACCCCGAAGACAAAAAAAGTGAGGGGCCGACGTTTCCGTCCGCCCCTCGTCTCTGGATGTCACCGGGTACTAGCGAACGCTCTTCCCGGTGACACCCAAAAGACTACTCGAACTATCCATGGGCATCACCTCCTTTATCCGTGGGATGTGTCAGTGCATCTCACTGGCGGGAGTGTACCACCGCGACGGTGTTCGTGTCAAGGGGAAATCGGAGTAGACAGCCGTCTGTGACTGCACTACCATGACACCGTATTGCCATGAGCGATGAACCGGGAGGAAGACGCGATGACGACAACGACAGACATCATAGAGCAGTATCAAACCGCCAATCCGAAATCTCGCGCCCTGCACGAACGCGCCCGCAAGGTGCTGCCGGGAGGCATCGCGCACGATGTCCGGCATGTCAGCCCATTCCCTCTGACGATGAGCCATGCGGAGGGCGCGTACAAGTGGGATGTGGACGGCCACAAGTACATAGATTATGTCGTCGGCCACGGTGCGCTTCTGCTCGGTCACAGCCATCCGGAAATCGTCGCGGCGGTGCGGGAGCAGGCCGGTCGGGGGACGCACCTCGGCGCGGGCAACGAATACGAGATTGCCTGGGCGGAACATGTGCAGCGGCTCATTCCGTCTGCTGATCTCGTTAAATTTACCTCCAGCGGCACGGAGGCGACGATGATGGCCTTCCGCCTCGCGCGCGCCTACACCGGCAAGACGAAAATCCTCAAATTCGCCGGGCATTTCCACGGCTGGCATGACTACGCCACCATCGCGCAGCAACTGCCGTGGGAGGGAACGCCTTCCCCCGGTGTCCCGGACGAAATCCTGTCAACGGTAGTCGTCGCGCCAGTTAACGATCTCGCCTTCACCGAAGCGCGGCTAGCGGAGGGGGAGATCGCCGCCGTCATTCTCGAAGCATCGGGCGCGTCATGGTCCTCGATTCCGCATCCGGCGGGGTATCTCCAACGGCTTCGCGCGATGACGGAGAAGTACGGCGTCGTCTTGATCTTCGATGAAGTGATCACCGGCTTCCGCTGGTCGCCGGGTGGCGTGCAGGCGAAAGAGGGTGTCACGCCGGACTTGACGACGATGGCGAAGATTCTCGCCGGTGGCCTGCCCGGCGGAGCGGTAGCGGGGAAAGCAGCGATCATGAATCTGCTCACCTTCCGGGATGACCCGGAATGGAACCGGAGCAAGAAGGTTGGACACCCCGGCACCTATAACGGCAATCCACTCTCCGCCGTCGCGGGCGTCACGGCGCTGAATATTCTCTCTGATCCCGCACAACAGGAATACGCGGATGGTCTCGCGGCCCGCGTGCGCGCCGGCTTCAACCGGATATTGCTCCATGAGGAAGTGCCGGGCTTCTGCTACGGTGAATCGAGTGTCTTCCATCTCGTCCTCGGCACGCCGCTCCCGAGTGGCACACCGGATGGCGACCTCAATGCTCCCGAAGGGATCGCCCCTGAGACATTGAAGCGTGGTATGCCTGGCAATCTCGCCGCGGCGGTGCAATGCGGCATGGTCAATGAGGGTGTTGACATCTTCCACGGCGGTGGCTTGCTCTCCATCGCGCACACCGAAGCAGATGTTGATCGCACCATAGAGGCATTCGACACGACGATCCGCCGGATGATTGCCGAAGACCTGTTCAAATAGGCGGGACTGACTTCAGCCTGCTCGACGAGAAAACCGCCTCATGTGAGGCGGTTTTCTCGTCGTTCGTTCTGGAATCTGTTAGTAGCGACCACCCCGGCCTCGATACCAGAATCCGCCGCCACCGAGAAGCAGGAGTACGACGAGAATAATCACGAGCAGGGTCAGGGTATCCATTCTCTTCTCCTTACTGCCGCCACCCTGTGAACGTACAGGGTGACTTTCTTGCAAGGAGTAAAGCAAGGAGCGTGCCAGAGAGCAAATGCAACGGGAGCAGGCAATTCGCCTGCTCCCAATACACAACCAGATCGCTCCCCTCTCCATTGCTGCCAGGCAATGGAGAGGGGCCGGGGGTGAGGATTCTTAGTCCCCGTCACCCGCCGCTGTGGCGAGGGAGCGAATACCGACGGGCGTGCGCCACGCCTCGTACGCGGATGTCTGGCCGCGCACGACATCGTTGAAGAGCGCATCGAGCCGCTGCGTGACCGGGCCGATCTTGCCGGAGCCGACCTGATGATGGTCAATCATCGTCACGGGCGTCACTTCTGCCGCCGTACCGGCGAAGAAGACCTCGTCCGCGACGTACAGTTCGGTCCGGTCCACGATCCGCTCCTGGACTTCGAGGCCGAATGACTCGCGGCAGAGGGTGATGAATGCATCCCGCGTGATGCTTTCGAGGATGCCGCTCGTCAGGTCCGGCGTAATGACGACGTTGTCGCGCACGAAGAAGAGGCACGCACCCGGCCCTTCAGTGACATGGCCGGCCGGATTGAGAATGATGGCGGTATCGTAGCCGTTCAGGCGGGCCTCGGTGCTCGCCAGCTGGCTATTCCGGTAGTTGGAGAGGTTCTTGACGCGCGGCGGCATCACGTCTTCGTTGATGCGGCGATAGGAGGAGATGCCCGCCGTCTGGCTCATGCCGGTGGTCAGATGTGATGGGTTCGGGTTCGTCGTGATGAGAATGTCGGTATCACCGCCGCCGCGGAATGCGCCGCGTGTGGAGTTGCCGAAAAACGCCAGTGGGCGAATATAGGTGTCGGTTCGGCAATCATTCTCTCGCGCCAGGGTGATGCACGCCTCGATCAACGTGTCGCGGTCCCATCGGGGTTCCATGCGCATCAGCTTCATCGAGCGCATGAAGCGATCCATGTGTTCGGTCAGGCGGAAGATGAAGAGTTCGTCTTTTTCATCGTTCCGGTAGCCGCGAATACCCTCGAAGACCGCGCCGACCGAGGACCAGCCGATCTGCGTGACATGGACCGTGGCGTCTTCCCAATTGACCTGCTTGCCATTCCACCAGAGATGCTTTGGATGCTCGGCCATCAGTCGTATCCCTCCATTGTATGCGCCGTTCTTTCGCCGCGCGGCGCGATGCGGTATCCTTGGTTGCATGCTCAGCATAGCACATCATTCTGACCGCCGAAACCCCCAATTGCGGCGCAAAACGTACCAAAGGCACCTAATTGGATGCCTTTGGCTACGAAACGCTGGTATTTTTGGAGAATGACCAGTGAATTGGAGGTAAGGAACCTCTCCCCCGCCCAACCCCCTCTCCATTGCGATGGAGAGGGGTGGGGAGAGGTTTCCCCTTACTTCGCCGGATCGTGCGGGCTTGTGTCAGCGGCATAGACCGAATCCCAGAGCCGGACGAAGATATTGGTGTTCATCACCACGTAGCCCTGCTTGTTCTTCGGCGTATTCTGCACCCACGGCTTGATCGCGTAGTTGTCCGTCCGCCAGTGGATCGGCATGTACGCCCATTGCGTCTGGATGCGCGTCTCCGCCTGATAGTAGAGGTCGAGCCGCTTCGCCTTGTCCGTCTCTGCCGCCGCCTTGATGCAGAGATCATCGAAGGTCGGATCGGTGTAACTCTGTCGCGCGGACCCCTTCGCGTGGTACGACCAGACCTGATAGTAGTTGTTGTGGGGATCGGGATAGTCCTGATACCAACGGTAAAGCATAAACTGCAGGTCGAGCGCGAAGCGGCGCGCATTCCAGACCTTCGTTTCCAGCGGCTCCAACTGGACATC
>JAICJW010000381.1 GCA_025928215.1 Chloroflexia bacterium
CGATCCGCGCCGGAACGGACATCGTCTTCCTCGGCGGCATCATCAACCAGATTCTCACGCAGGAGCGCTGGTTCAGGGAGTACGTCCTCGCGTACACGAACGCGACGACGGTCATCAGCGATGCCTACGTGGACGCGGAGGAGGAGTGCAGCGGCATCTTCTCCGGCTACCATGCCGATGACCGGGCATACAACCTGCACGAGGCGCACTGGCACTACGCCGATGACGCCGAGCCGGCGCGCACACAGACGCCCGTCCATGTCGGCGCGATGTCCCGCAGCGAGACGCTGGGTGATGTCGCACAGGAGCGGCCCCGGCGCGATCCGACGCTGCAAGACCCAAACTGCGTGCTGAATATCCTGCGCCGCCATTATGCCCGCTACACGCCCCGGATGGTCGCCGATCAGTGCGGCTGCACGGAGGAGCAATTTCTCGGTGTCGCGGAGCAGTTGATGGCGAACTCCGGACGAGAGCGGACGAGCGCCGTTGTCTACGCCGTCGGCTGGACGCAGCACTCCACCGGCGTGCAAATGATCCGTGCCGCCGGTGTCATGCAACTGCTGCTCGGCAACATGGGTCGCCCCGGCGGGGGGATCATGGCAATGCGGGGCCACGCGAGCATTCAGGGTTCGACCGACATCCCGACCCTCTACAATCTTTTGCCGGGCTACATCCCGCAACCGGCCACAGTGCGCGACCACAATTCACTGCCAGACTATCTCGCGCAGGAACGGGTGGAGCACGGCGTCTGGTCAGGATTCCCCGCCTTCGTCGTCAGTTTGCTCAAGGCGTGGTACGGCGACGGCGCCACCGCCGAAAATGACTGGGGGTTCGGATGGTTGCCGCGCATCACGGCGGACCACTCGCAGTTGCCGTACGCGATGGAGATGGCGGCGGGCAAGGTGCGCGGCTTCTTCCTGATGGGGCAGAATCCGGCGGCAGGCAGCCCCAATGCCAATCTCAATCGCCTCGCCTTACGCCAATTGGACTGGTTGGTCGTGCGGGATTTCTTCGCCATCGAGAGCGCGACCTTCTGGAAGGAGGGGCCGGATCAGCCCGATCCGGCGACGATTGCGACCGAAGTCTTCTTCATGCCCGCCGCCTCCGGCATCGAGAAGTCCGGTACGCTGACGAACACCGAGCGGATGTTGCAGTGGCACGATCAGGCGATTGACCCGCCGGGCGATTGCCGCTCCGAACTCTGGTTCGCCTGGAATCTCGGTCGGCGCATGAAGCGGTTGTACGCGGAGAGCACGAATGCATGCGATCAGGGTATCCGCAATCTGACGTGGGAGTATGGCCACGACGGGGCGCATCTCCTGCCTGATGGCCGGGTCAGCCTCACCGCCGATGAACCCGATGCCGCGAAGGTACTTCGGGAAATCAATGGCTACACCGTCGCCGATCACACCCAACTCGAGCGCTATCAGCAACTGAAGGACGACGGCAGCACAGCGTGCGGCTGCTGGATTTACTGCGGCGTCTATCCCGAAGCGGGTCGCAACCGCGCCAGCGAGCGTGCCGGCGACCTCGACCAGCACGCTCACCTGAACTGGGGCTGGGCGTGGCCCGGCAACCGCCGCATGCTCTATAACCGCGCTAGCGCCGATCCGGACGGCAACCCGTGGAGCGAGCGCAAGAAATACGTTTGGTGGGACAAAGAACAGCAGTGTTGGACCGGTCTGGACACGCCGGATTTCGAGCCGACCAAGCCGCCGGACTATCGCGCCCCGAAAAACGCCACCGGCATGGATGCTATCGCCGGTGATTCCCCCTTCATCCTCAAACCGGACGGCAAAGGCTGGCTGTTCGCGCCGGGTGGGGTGAAGGACGGGCCGCTTCCGACGCATTACGAGCCGGTAGAGTCGCCGGTGCCGAACGCACTCTACGCGCAGCAGAGCAATCCCACCGTCCTCCTCGATCAAGTGCCGCTCAACTCGCTGGCCGCACCGGAAGACCCCGACTATCCCATCGTCGCGACGACCTACCGCCTCACCGAGCATTACCTGAGCGGCCCGATGAGCCGCTTCGATAGCTGGCTCAACGAACTCCAGCCGGAGATGTTCGTGGAGATCAGCCCCGATCTCGCCGCCGCACGCGGCATCGTGCATGGTGAGTGGGTAATTGTTACCAGTAAGCGCGGCGCGATCGAGGCGCGCGCGATGGTCACGCCGCGCCTGCATTCGCTGCGCATCCAGGGGAGGACCGTCCATCAGATCGGCCTGCCGATCCACTTCGGCTGGGCCGGTGAGGTCGCCGGCAGCCAGGCGAACGATCTCACGGCGATTCTCAGCGACGCGAACGTCAGTATGCATGAGGGGAAAGCGTTCACCTGTCAGGTCCATGCGGGGCGGCTCGCCGTCCGCTCGGACCTCACCTCGACCGCCGTCGCGCCACGCCCCCAATCCGCGCCGATGGCGGACACCAACCACCAGGCCCAACCGGAAGGGAGAACGGCATGAACGGCGACGCAGCCTTGCCTGAGTTTCTCACCACGCAACAGGCAGGCGATGCAAACGTTTCGGTGGGCCTGCGGGAAGGGATGATGATTGCCCTCCCGCCGCCGACCGTCGAGCCGATGGGTTTCTTCACCGATTCAACGGTCTGCATCGGCTGTAAGGCGTGTGAGGTCGCCTGTAAGCAGTGGAACGCGTTGCCGTCCGATGGCATGACATGGAGTGGCCAGAGTTACGATAATACCCTGCACCTCTCCGCGACGACATGGCGGCACGTCAGTTTCACGGAGCAGGAGCGGCCGGGTGAGGGAGTGCGGTGGCTCTTCAACAGCGATGTCTGCAAGCATTGCACCGCCGCGCCCTGTCAGGAGGCATGCCCGACCGGCGCGCTCGTCTACAACGAGTTCGGCAATGTCTATCTCCAGCAGGACATCTGCAATGGCTGCGGATACTGCGTCGTTGCCTGCCCATTCGGCGTGCTCGGACGTAGTGAGGACGACGGCACGGCCCACAAATGCACGCTCTGCTACGACCGGCAGAAGGATGGTCTGGAACCGGCCTGCGCCAAGACCTGCCCGACTGATGCGATCGTCTTCGGGCCGGTCGCCGAACTGCGGGAGCGCGCCGAGCAGCGCGTCGCCACGTTGCACGCGCAAGGGGAGCAGGATGCATACCTCTACGGAGCCGACGATGCCGGGGAGTATGGGCGGCTGAACGCCTTCTTCCTGCTCACCGAGGAGCCGGCGGCGTATAACTTGCCGCAGGCCCCCCGCCGCCCGGCGGCACATATGCGCTCGCGCTATCTCTGGAGCGCCATCGTCGGCGTCGGTCTCAGCCTGGTCGGCGCGATGGCAGCCGCGAAAGGAGATCGCCCGTGACGCGCGGAGCGACCCTAACGCGACCGGGCCGCGCGGGCGCCGCCCACGAACACGCGCGCGATGCCTACAAAGACGTGCCGATCCTGCAACCACCGACATGGAACAATGACATCGCGGCCTATTTCTTTCTCGGCGGCGTCTCATCCGGGGCATTTCTGTTGGGCGCGCTGCTGGACGCCGGCGGCACACGCACAAAGCGGGCATCGCTCGCGCGCACGGCGCGGATCGTCTCGTTCGTGGCGATGCTTCCTTGCCCGGCACTCCTGATTGACGATCTCGGCACGCCGTCGCGCTTTCACCACATGCTGCGCATCTTCAAGCCGTCGTCGCCGATGAGCCTTGGGTCGTGGGCGCTCACTGCCCACGGCGCGTTCGCCACCCTCATCGCGGCGCGCCAGCTCGCCGCGACGGGCAAACTACCGCTCGGCGGCTTCCTGACCGCAATACCGGAGCGGGCGCTGACGCTCGGCGGCTTCCCGACCGCGCTGACGCTCGGCGGGTATACCGGCGTCCTGCTCGGGACGACGAGTATCCCCGTCTGGTCCACCAGCCCGCTGCTCGGTGGCTTGTTCATGGCGAGCGCGCTCAATACCGGCGTCGCGGCGACCGTCGCTGCCTCCGTTCTCACGGGCAATGATGATCCGGGCGATCACGCGATGCTCGGCCCCTTCACCATCGCGCTCGGATGCAGCGAGATCGCGCTGCTTGGCGGCTTTCTGGCAACCTCCGGCCGGGCCGCGCGCCCGCTGCTTCATGGCCGGGAGGCGCTGCTGCTCGCGGGCGCCGTCGCCGGGTCGGTGGCCGCTGTCGCGCTCGATAGCGTGGCGATGCGCGCGCCCGACCGCGCCCGGCGATTGAATGTGATCGGCGCGATCGCGGCGCTCATTGGCGGCGCGTGCCTGCGCTGGGGCATCGTGCGCGCCGGTCATGTCTCCGCCGCCGACCGGGAAGGGACGCTCGCCGCCACGGAGCCGTCGCGCGCCGCGCCGGGGTGGGGACCGGCGGATCGCCGTGCGTAAGCCGTCGGGCGTGCGGTGGTATGGCACGCGTGATGCGACAG
>JAICJW010000354.1 GCA_025928215.1 Chloroflexia bacterium
ATGCGGCGGATGTCGCCGGCCGCAACAACAAATATAAATCGCCGCCGCCGATGACGATTGACAAGTCGAAGAAGTACACCGCCACCATCGCCACGAATAGGGGGACGATGAAGGCGGACCTCTTCGTAGATACCGCGCCGGTGACGGTCAACAACTTCGTCTTCCTCGCCAACGATCACTTCTACGACGGGGTGATCTTCCATCGCATCGTCGCGGGATTTGTCATTCAGGGCGGAGACCCGACCGGCACCGGGACCGGCGGCCCCGGCTACAAGTTTCCCGACGAGCCGATCCCCGCCAACCGCAACTATGAGAAGGGGACGCTGGCGATGGCGAACAGTGGGCCGAACACGAACGGCAGCCAGTTCTTCATCTGCGTGGACAACCTGACCGCGAAGGGCGCGCTGCCGAAACAGTACAACATCTTCGGCAAAGTGACCGAGGGGCTTGACGTCATTGACAAAATCCTTGCGGTGCCGCGCACGGCGGGCAGCGATGGCGCGCAATCGAAGCCGACCGAGAAAGTCTTCATGGAGAGTGTGACGATTCAGACGCAGTAGTGAGTAGTCGGTAGTCGGTAGTCAGAAAAGAACGGAAAGCATGGGGCACAACTCCCTTTCTGACTACTGACTACCGACTACCGACTACTACCCGAAGGGGGAAATCATGGCAGGAAAGAACGATCAGTACCGGGCGCAGGGCGCGCCGAAGTTCGCGCTGGAAGGCGGCACGACGTACAAGGCGAAATTCGAGACCTCGATGGGCGACTTCGAGGCCGAGTTGTACAGCGATACCGCGCCGATGACCGTCAATAGCTTCGTCTTCCTCGCGAACGAGGGCTTCTACGATGGCGTGGGTTTCCATCGCGTCGTACCCGGCTTCGTCGTGCAGGGCGGCGATCCGACCGGCAGCGGCAGCGGCGGCCCCGGCTACAAGTTCGCGGACGAAGACATTCCGAGCCATCGCGACTACGAAAAGGGCACACTGGCGATGGCGAACAGCGGTCCCGGCACGAACGGCAGCCAGTTCTTCATCTGTGTCGCGGACTTGCGCGGCCGCTTGCCGAAGCAATACAACATTTTCGGCAAAGTGACGAGCGGTATGGATGTCGTGGACAGCATGGTCAAGGTGCCGCTGCTGCCCGGTGGCGACGGTGCCCGCTCCAAGCCCGCCGAGCCGATCACGATCAACAAAGTAACGATCGAAACGACCTAACCCCCCGACCCCCTTCCCGACATGGGGAGGGGAGCGAGCCTTCTTGAGATCGTGGTGTTGGCAACACGCCCGAAGAATCGGATTGAGTCACCCCCTTCCCGTGTCGGAAGGGGGGCGGGGGTAGGTACGACCGTGCGGTTTTTATTGGTGCGACATGGGGAGAGCACGTACAACGCGGAGGGGCGCATCCAGGGGCAGCAGGATGCGCCCCTCTCCGAGCGCGGGCAGCGGCAGGCGGAGCGGATCGGGGAGCGGCTGCGCTCCTATCAGTTTGACGCCTGCTATGCCTCCGATCTCACGCGCGCCGCCGATACCGCCCGCGCGATCATGCGCCATCACCCCACAGTGCCGTTTGAATTGACCTCACTGCTCCGAGAAATCAGGTTCGGAATCTTCGAGGGGCGGATCATGCCCGAAATCGAGGAGATGTACCCGGAGGAATACGCGCAGTGGATGGAAGACCGGCGCGCGTTCGTGCCACCCGGCGCGGAAAGTGGCGACGAACTCTCCGCGCGGGCGGGGCGCGCCCTCCGCTGGCTGCGGGAGCGCGGTCACGATGGCACGGTGCTCGTCGTCGCGCATGGTGCGATGCTCAATGCCTTCCTCGGCCAGTTTCTCCATCTCGATGGCGAGAGCCGTCACCGCTTTCATTTCGATAACACCGCGCTCGCTGTCGTCGAGGAGGAGCCGTTTGGCCCGCGCCTCCTCCTTGCGAACGACACCTCCCATCTCGGCCCCGACGCTGCCTTCCCGTAGAGTGGGAAACTCAAGCACAGAGAGCGCGGAGAATCCTCTTATTCTTCTCCGTGTTCTTTGCGTCCTCTGTGCTCTCTGTGTTACGTTCCCGTCCTGGCGTCTTGGCGATTCAGAAGGTTCCGGCCTCCGGGGGTGTATTTTGGAGACAGGATTTGATGTCATTGTGATCGGGTTGGGGGCGATGGGGAGCGCGACGGCGTATCATGCGGCACGGCGCGGCATGCGCGTGCTCGGGCTGGATACGTACCCGCGCGGACACAAGAACGGCTCGTCGCACGGGACGACACGGATCATCCGCGAGGCGTATTTCGAAGCGCCCCAGTATGTGCCGCTCGTGCAGCGGGCGTATGCCCTCTGGCGCGAACTCGAAGCGGAATCGGGCCGCGATCTGCTGACGATCACCGGTGGCCTGAACATTGGCACGCCCGCGAGCGAGTTCGTCGGCGGCGCGCGGATGAGCGCGCAACTGCATCACCTTCCCTACGAGGAATTGACGCACACCGAGGTCGCGGCGCGCTTCCCCGGCTTCCGGCTGCCGGAGGGAATCGTTGCCGTCTACGAGCCGAACGCCGGGATCCTCGACCCGGAAGCGTGCGTCTTCGCGCATCTCGATCTGGCGGCACGGCATGGCGCCGCGATTCGCCACAATGAAGCCGCGCGCCATTGGTCAGTGGACGGTGACGGCGTGCGCGTGGAAACCGAACAGGCGGTGTATACGGCGCGTTCCCTTGTCATAACTGCGGGACCGTGGGCGAACGACGTGCTGGCAGGTCTCGGGTTGCCGCTCCGGGTGCAACGGATCGTTAATGTCCATTTCGCGCCGACCGCGCCGGCACTATTCGCGCCGGAACGGTGCCCGGTCTATCTCATGCAGGTGCCGGAGGGCGACTACTACGGCTTTCCCGCCCTCCCCGGCGAGGGCGTGAAGATTGGCAGGCACGAGATCGGCGAGGTCTGCACGCCGGAAACGATCCGGCGCGAGGTTGACCCGGAAGAGATCGCCATGCTGCGCGATGTGCTGGATCGCTACCTGCCGGGCGCGGCGGGTGACGTGCTCCGGACGCTCACCTGCATGTACACGAACACGCCGGATCGCCATTTCATCCTTGATCGCCACCCGGCGCACGCCAATGTCGTCTATGGTTGCGGCTTCTCCGGCCACGGCTTCAAGTTCGCCAGCGCGATCGGCGAGGTGATGACCGACCTCGCCCTTGATGGCATGACGCGGCACGACATTGGCTTCCTTTCGGCGGCGCGATTCGCGGGGGTACGGCCCTGATTCTCTTCCCCGGCGGGGCACGGAAATATTCTCCAGAGGGAGGCGATGTGATGGCGAATGTGAACCCTGGGCGGCCCGGTGACGACGAATATCTGCCGTACTACGGTACGTATATTCAAAAGGTCCCGGATGGCGACATTCTCGCCATCCTCGACCGGCAAATTGATGAGACGGTGGCGTTCTTATCCGCCTTCACGGCGGAGCAGGCGCAATGGCGTCCCGCACCGGGCGAGTGGAACGTCACCGAGATCGTCGGGCATCTCGCCGATTCGGAGCGCGTCTTTGCCTACCGCGCCCTCTGGTTCGCCCGCGATGCCCGGACGCCGCTGCCGGGGATGGATCAGGAAGCGTTCATGGCGGCGGTAGATTTCCCCAGCCGACCGCTCGCTGATGTCGTAGCGGAGTTCGTCGCGGTGCGACGCGCTTCGCTGACGCTCTTGCGCAGTCTCGATGCGGCGGCCTGGGCGCGTGGGGGCGTGGCGGATGGGAATCCGGTCAGCGTGCGCGCGCTGGCCTATATCATCGCGGGCCATGAGGCGCACCACGCCAGAGATTTCCCACGGCACCGCGCGATGGGCGAAACGATCTGAGAATCGCGCGGGCTGCCTCTGCTTCCCTATGGGAAGAAAATCTCTCGTTGATCGCTGGTATTGCGGATGGGGAGGTAACGATGCTCACCAGGCGACGGTTTCTCACGGGGTCGGCGGCGACGGCGGGGGCGGCGATCCTCGCTGCCTGTGGTGGGGGCGGCAGCGCGACGAGCACGCCGGTCGCGCCAACGAAGGCAGCCGCGACCACTGCACCCGCAGCCGCGCCCACGGCGGCAGCAACGGCCGCAGCGAGAGCGGCGTCACCGACGACCGGCGCGACGGCGCTTGCGCCCACGGCGGTGGTTCAGCCCGTCGCAACGACCGCGACCGGCTCACCCGCCGCGAGCGCCGCCGCGCAACCCGGCAAGGTGAAGGCGCAAATTGATACGGCGGGCATCAAGAAGGGCGGCACGATCATTGTCCGGGCGGGTGGCGACATTACCGCCTTCAACCCCGTGACGGAGAGCAATGTCATCACGAACAGCCAGATGCCGCTACTCTATGATGCCCTCGTTTACCCCGATCCGGATACCTTGCAGCCGACGCCGAACCTCGCCACCAAGTGGGAGATCTCGCCGGACAGCAAGACCTTCACCTTCACGCTGAAGCCGGGCGTCACGTGGCACGATGGGCAGCCGTTCACCGCCGACGATGTCAAGTTCGCCTACGAACTCTATATGAACCCGGACAGCGGCTCGATCCGTGCGGCCAGCCTGAGCCAGAACATCGCCTCCGTCACGGTGAAGGACCCGCAAACCGTCGTCTTCACCCTCAAGGATGTCGTCGCGTCCTTCATGACGATTGACATGGCGTACGGCATCGTGCCGAAACACCTGCTCGGCTCCATCGCTCCGAAGGAGTTCAAAACGGGCGAGTTCAGCACCCGCAAGCCGGTTGGCACCGGGCCGTTCAAATTCAAGCAGCAAATCCTCGGCGACCGCGTCGAGTTCGCTGCCAACCCG
>JAICJW010000072.1 GCA_025928215.1 Chloroflexia bacterium
CTACTCATACATCGCCTTGACGAACGGGGGGGCGGTGCAGGCATTGGGGCAGAACGTGACGACGTATACGCAGACGGGGGTGCCGTCAGGGCAGTACGCCTGCATCAAGGTGGCGGCGTACAACAATGCGGGGGCGTCGGCGTACACCGCGACCTGGGCCTGCGGCCAGGCGGCCTAACGATCGTGCAATGATCGGATGGGGCGGGCAGGAATCGCGATGCGACGGAGGAGAACCCGCATCGGTGTGAGAACGTCGTATAGATGGGATGGGTTCCCATAGCAAAGGAATCACGCCGAGATCGCGGGGAGAGTCTAATTTCATGGACGCTGATGCGATCCTGCTTCATCTCATCATTGATCTTGTCATCATCATCATCGCGGCGCGCTCGCTCGGTTGGGTAGCGAAACAGCTCGGCCAGCCCGCCGTGATCGGTGAGATCATCGCCGGCATCCTGCTTGGCCCGACGGTGCTCGGGCGCATCTGGCCAACCGTGCCGGGGCGTCTCTTCCCCGCAGAGGTGCCGCTGAAGTCCTTCGCGGACATCGGCCTCGTCTTCTTCATGTTCCTCGTCGGGCTGGAATTGAATCCGGAGTTGATGCGCAAGGAGGGGCGGCGGGCGCTGCAAATCTCCCTCAGCGGCATCATCGCGCCCTTCGTGCTCGGTATCCTGCTCGCCACGCGCATGACCGGCGTGAACGATGGCGGCCACTTCGCCAACCCGGCGAAGGCGCATCCGCCCACCCTGACCTTCGCGCTCTTCATCGGCGCCTCGATGTGCATCACGGCCTTTCCTGTCCTGGCGCGGATGCTCGTGGAGACCGGGCTGTACAAACAATCTTTCGGCACCGCCGCCCTCTGCGCCGCCGCCGTGGACGATGCGATTGCCTGGATCCTCCTCGCCAGCGTCGTCGGGCTGACACGCAATGGTTCGGCGCGCGCGGCGATCCCGGTCTTCCTGCTCGCCGCCGTCTTTATCCTCTTCATGTTTCTCGTCGGCACGCGGCTCCTCAGTCTGCTGGCGAAACGGTACGACGCGGTCGGCCATCTCACCGTGGATATAGTGGCGATCATTCTCGCCGGTGTCCTTCTGTGCGCCTTTATCACGCAGCGGATCGGCATTCACTCGATCTTCGGCGCCTTTCTCTTCGGAACGATCATGCCAAAGCGCTCCGGCATGACGCGCGAACTGACCGACAAAGTCGAGGACTTCACGGTTATCGTCCTCCTGCCGGTCTTCTTCGCCGTCACCGGCCTGCGCACGAACCTCTTCTCGCTCAACAGCCCGTCACTGATCGGCTGGCTCGTGGCGATCGTCCTCGTCGCGACGGTCGGTAAATTCGCCGGGTGCGGGCTTGCCGCCCGGCTCACCGGCTCCACGAAGCGCGACGCGGTCATCCTCGGCGCGCTGATGAACACGCGCGGCCTGACCGAACTGGTGATCCTCTCCATCGGCTTCAGCCTCAATGTTCTCTCCGACCGGACCTTCGCGATGATGGTGATTATGGCTCTCGTCACGACGATCATGGCCGCGCCGATCGTCAACCGCCTCACCTCGCGCGATGAGCAGATCCGCGATCTCGTCGGCGACGCGCCCGATCGGGCGATCATCCCGGCGGCGCGCGTCCTTGTGGCGATTGGCAACCCGCTCAATGCGCCCGCGCTCGTGGACGCGGCGATCCGCCTCACCGGCGACAAGCGGCCCGCCGAATTGCTCCTCGTCCGCCTGATCCCGACACCCCGCGCGCCGGAGTTTCGCACCGGCTTGCTCGAAGCGGAGAGCCAGGTGGAGGCGGCGGTACAGTCCATGCGCCCGCTCGTCGAGCAGGCGGCGGCGGTCGGCGTCGTCGCGCGGCCCATCTCCTTCCTCTCCGACGATGTCAGCCCGGACCTCGCCCGCGTCGCGCGGGATCAGCATTGCGACACGATACTGCTCGGCTGGCACCGGGCATCGCTGCCGAAACACGTCATCCAGACACTGGTGCATCGCATCTTCACGCTCGCGTCGTGCGATGTCACCGTCTTCGTGGACCCGGTGGGCGCCGGTATCCGCCCGGCGGCGGACCGCCCGGTCGTCATCATCCTTGGCGGGCGGGCGCAGGATGAGGGGGCAATCCGCCTCGGCATGCGGCTCGCGGCGGATATGCAAACGAACATCAAACTGGTCGGCTACGTCGGTGATCGGCGCGAGCGGGCGCTGACCGTCGCCTCCGAGGAACTGGCCGACCGCGCCGATGCCCTCCGCCAGCAGAGCGGCCGCTGGGTCGTCCCCGTCTTCGTCGGCACCGATGCCCTCAGCGTCGCGGGAGAGGAGACGGCGGAGAGCGTTGTCGCGGTCGTGCCGGTCGGGGATGACTGGCACAGCGAAGCGGATTTCGGCCACCCCGCCGCCGAACTCGCCGAACAGACCGCCTGCCCGATGTTCATCGTCCGCGCCACCGACGCGCTGAGCGGCCCGACGACCGGCAAGCGCCGCGCCAGCCGCACCCCCCGCGAAGCCGTCCCCGCTGGTGAGTAAGGCTGGGGGCAATCTCACATCTGTCTCCCCCTCTCCTTTGCTTCCGAGCAAAGGAGAGGGGGTCAGGGGGGTGAGGTCTCATCCGGCACGCCGGGCGGAGCCGGACGCTTCGGGAGCGACGGCACGGTCGGCGCATCGGCGGGCGCGGAGGCGAGCGCGATGACGCGCGCGAGTGGCAGCGAGCGCCCCGCCGCCCATGCGACCTCCCAGACCTTCCCCGTGACGCCCGTTCGTGCGGCAGCGCGATCCTGCTCGTAGCGTGCCTGCTCTTCCGGCACGCGGGGAGCGCGATGCTCGGTACGCAGCGTCTCGATCGCGCTCCAGAGCCGGGCGGCACGCGCGCCGTCGCCCTCTATCCCGGCGAGCGCCGCCAGCCCGTCCAGCGCGGCGATGATGCCGCGCGGATCGTCCAGTCGCTGGCTCACGGCGAGGCTCTCCTGATAGGCGGCGCGGGCGGCGGTGCCATCGCCCTGTTGGCGAGCGGCGAACGCCACATTGTTGAGCGAAAAGGGCAAGGCGCGCGGATCGCCGAGTTCGCGCCGCAGCGCGAGGGCTTCATCGTAGTGCGCGCGGGCGGCGGTGTAGTCCCCCTGCTGCCCCGCGATCATGCCGAGGTTCGTCAGCGAGAAGGCGATAGCGCGCATATCGCCCAACTCCCGGCGCAGGGCGAGGCTCTGCTCGTAAAACGAACGGGCGGCGGTGAAATCCCCTTGCAGCCGTGCCATCGCACCGAGATTGTTCAACGCGAAGCCGACGGACGATGTGTCGTCGGCTTCTCGTCCGGCCGCCAGGCTTTCGTCGTAATACGCGCGGGCGGTCACATAGTCGCCCTGATTTTGCGCGACCGCGCCGAGATTCGTCAGTGCGTTCGCGATGGCCTGTCGGTGCCCCTCTGCCCGCCCGATTGCCAGACTCTCTTCATAGCGGGCGCGGGCGGTCGGGTAATCGCCCTGCCGCTGCGCCAGAATGCCGAGGTTGATCAGCGTGCGTGTCATCGCTTCCGTGTCGCCCGTCGCGCGTCGAATCGCCAGGCATTCCTCGTACAGCCCCCGCGCCGCCGCGAAATCACCCCCATCACGCGCGATGCCGGCGAGGTTGGTGAGCGAATGCGCGATGCCCGCCTGATACCCCAACCCTCGCCGGATCGCCAGGCTCTCTTCGTACCGTTCCTGGGCCGCGGTATGCTCCCCCTGCGCCCGCATCAGCGCGCCGAGGCCATCCAGCGCCTTCGCCCGCACGAGGGGCGGCACACCCGCCGCGTGCGCGAGCGCCTGCCCCATCCAGTGGCGCCCTTCCGTGAGGTAGCCGCGAATAGACCAGAAACGCCAGAATGCCGCGACGAGGCGCATTGCCGCCTCGTATTCTTCCGCTTCGAGGGCATTGCGAATCGAGACCCGAATGTTGTCGTGCTCCTCTTCGAGGCGGCTGAGCCATGCGCCCTGCGCCGCTCCGGTCAGATGCGGTTCCGCCTCCTCCGCGAGCGCGAGGTAATACATCGTGCGGGCGTGGCGCATCGCCACCAGTTCGCCGCGCTCCTCCAGCCGTTCGAGCGCATACTCGCGGATCGTGCCGAGCATCGCGAAGCGCGGCTCACCTTCCTGCCCCTCGATATGCCGGAGCAGGCTCTTATCGGCGAGCGAGAGCAAGGCGTCAATGATCGTTGCCTTCAGGTCGTGCGGCGCGCCGCAGATCGTCTCAATCGCCGTCAGCGTGCCACCCCCCGCAAAGACGGCCATCCGCGCGAACAACGTCTGCTCGTCCACGTTGAGCGTCGTGTAGCTCCAGTCAATCGCGCCACGCAGCGTTTGCTGGCGGGCGGGCAAGTCCCGCGCGCCGCCGGTGAGCACCTGCAAGGTATGCGTGAATCGCTGCAGGAGCGCTTGCGGTGTCAGAAGCTTGATCCACGCGGCGGCAAGTTCGATGTTGAGCGGCAGGCCATCCAGCCGCGCGCAGATGTCGGCAATCGCTTTCGCGTTCGCCGGCGTGAGCGCGAAATCCGCCTTCACTTCCCGCGCCCGCGTGACGAAGAGCCGCACCGATTCGTATTGCATCAAGCGCTCGGCCGTTACTCGCCGGTCTGGGAGCGGCAGGGGCGGCACCGGATACTCGCGCTCGCCATAGACATGCAGCGCGGCCCGGCTCGTGACGAGCGCCTTGAGGCCCGGCGCGGCGGCGAGCAACCGGCTGATCGCCGGCCCCGCTGCCGTGATCTGCTCGAAGTTATCCAGCACGAGCAACACCCGCTGCTCGCGGAGCGCGGCGGGGAGGCGCACGGCGAGCGGTTGGCCGCCCTGCTCCGTGACACCGAGCGTCTCCGCGATCTGCGACAGCACCTGCGCGGGATCAACGACATCGGCGAGCGGGACGAAGAAGACGCCATCCGCGAAGAAATCGAGGCACTCCGCCCCCACCTGCACGCCGAGGCGTGTCTTTCCCGTCCCCCCCGGCCCTGTCAGCGTCACGAGCCGCACATCGTCCCGGCGCAACAGGGCGATGACCTCTTCTGCCTCGCGCTCGCGCCCAACGAGCATGTTCGCCTGGGCGGGCAGGTTCGTGCGCTGAGTATCGAGCGTCTTAAGCGGCGGAAAGTCGCTCGGCAAATCGGGCGCGACGATCTGGAAAATATGCTCCGGACGCAGCAAATCCTTCAAGCGCGCTTCGCCCATGTCATGCAGGACGATACCGGATGGCAAATTGTCCCGGATCAGTTCTTCCGTCACGCCGGAGACGAGCGTTTGCCCTCCATGACCGGCAGAGAGGAGTCGCGCCACGCGATTGAGCGGCCGCCCGAAGTAGTCGCCGTTCTGGGCCTCGACGGAGCCGGTATGGAGCGCCATGCGGACGCGCAGCGGCTCGCCCGCGCCCCAATCCTCCGCGAACAGCGCGCGCTGGGCAGCGAGCGCGGCATCGAGCGCGGCGGGCGCGTTCGTGAAGGCGGCATAAAAGGCATCGCCGACCGTCTTGAAAACCACCCCGCCGTACTCGGCAATCGCCGCGCCGAGAAGCGCGTCATGCCGGGTGAGGAGGGAGCGCATCGCCTCGGCATCGTGCTCCCAGCGCTGCGTGCTTCCGGCGATGTCTGTGAACAAGAAGGTGACCGTGCCGCTGGGAAGATCCCGCATTCATCCGTCCTTCGCGTGCATGCCCATATGCTCCGCGCAGTATAGCCGCGATGGATAATTGGGGGAAGATGAATGCCGCGCGAAGCGGGTGATATGCGTCCTCACTCTCGATGGGGTGAGGTTGCCCCGAGAATGCATACGCCCTTCGCACGATCTCGCGGGCGATGATGACGATGGTGAGGAACACTCTATCCTGGAGATCGAAGGAGTGGGCGCAGAGATCTGGAAGGACGTGGACGCCCAGGAGTATGTCAACGCACTGCGCGATGAATGGGATCATCGGCCCTGACGACGTTGGACACCGCGCTTGCGGATGTGGCGGCACTCGGTTTCGATACCGTGCCATTCATCTACCTGATCGAACGCCACCCTCACCATTTCGAACTCGTGCGTGCGGTATTCCGGCGAATGACCGCCGGTTCATTCCGTGGCTACACGTCAGTAATCACGCTGACCGAACTCCTGACCAGGCCGTATCAACAGCACGATACTGTTGTCGCCAATCGCTATCGCATCGTGCTCGCTCGAAGCAAGAATCTGACGTTGCTATCGCTTGATAGGCACGTAGCGGAGCGCACGGCGAGCCTCCGCGCTCTCCATAATCTCCGTACGCCGGATGCCTCGCAGATCGCCGTCGCGATTGCCGTGGGTTGCGATGCGTTCCTCACGAACGACCATGCATTACGGCGGGTGACGGAAATCTCTGTACCGCTTCTCGATGATCTGACGCTGTAAAGGCGCGCGCTACCGCACCCCTAACCGCTCCGCGAGGTGCAGGTTCTCGCGATAATCCACGGGGACTTCGATCAGCGAGGGCTGGTCGAGGTCGAGGGCGCGCTTGAGGATCGGCAGGAGATCGTCGGCGGCCTCGACACGGAAGGCGGGCAGACCGAACGACTGGGCAAACTGGACGAAATCGGGGTTGCCGAACTCGATGCCAAACGTCCGCCCGAAGCGGCGCGTCTGATTGAGTTCAATCACGCCGTAGCGCCCATCCTTCCAGACGACGGTCGGGAAGGCGGTTTTCATCCGCCGCGCCGTCTCCAGCTCCTGCGCATTCATCAGGAAACCGCCATCGCCATTGACGGCGATCACCTTCCGGTCGGGGAAAACGAGTTTGGCGGCGATCGCGCCGGGCAGGGCAATGCCCATCGCGGCGAAGCCATTGGCGATGATGCAGGTGTTCGGCTGGGCGGCGGGATACATCCGCGCGAGCCAGAGTTTGTGCGCGCCGACATCGGAAATAAGGATGTCATCGTCGCCGAGGGCGTCCCGTAGGGCGCTAATCACGCGCTGCGGCTTCATCGGCATGCTGGCGTCGGTGGCGAAGTGGCGCAGTTCCTCCTCCTCGTCGCTGCCGATGCGCGGGGCGGGCCACTGCCCGCGATGCCCCACCATCGCCTCGCGCAGCGCGTCCAGGCTGTCCGCGATCTCGCCGACGACCTCAATCGCCGGGAGATAATAGAGGTCAATCTCGGCGGGCGTGCTGTCCACATGGATGATCGTCTTCGCGCGTGCCCGGTTCCAGAGTTCGGGCGACCACTCGACGAGATCATAGCCGACGACGATCACGACATCGGCGTCCGTCAGACCGAACTGGCTCGCCTCCAATGCGCGGAGGCCGACGGCCGGTTCCGCGAGTGGATCGCGATAATCGAGGACGCCCTTCGCCATGAAGGTGCTCGTCACGCCGATGCCGAGTGCGTTGGCGAAGGCGCGCAGAGCGTCGGTGGCGTGACGGCGAATGACGCCGTTCCCCGCGAGGATGACGGGGCGGGTCGCGTTCGCGAGCAATTCGGCGGCCCGTACGAGGCTCTTTGGATCGGCGCGCGGGTAGGTCGTACGGCGGACGGGCATCGGCGCGGCATCGTCACCGACCGGATCGGCGGCGATGTCCTCCGGCAGTTCGATGTGCGTCGCGCCCGGTTTTTCCAGCCGCGCGAGCCGGAAGGCCTTGCGGACGATCTCCGGCGTGTTCTCCGGCTGCTCGACGCGCGCGTTCCATTTCGTCACGGGGCGGAACATCTGCACGACATCAATATACTGATGGGACTCCTTATGCATGCGGTCCAGCCCCGCCTGCCCGGTGATGGCGACGAGCGGCGCGCGGTCCAGTTGGGCGTCCGCGACGCCGGTAAGCAGGTTCGTCGCGCCGGGGCCGAGCGTGGCGAGGCAGACGCCGGGATAGGTGCTGAGGCGGCCATACAGATCGGCCATAAACGCCGCGCCGCCCTCGTGCCGCGTCGTGACGAACTGGATGCTCTCACTCTCGGCGAGCGCCTCCATCAGGTTCAAATTTTCCTCGCCCGGCACGCCGAAGATGTACCGCACACCCTCATTTTCGAGGCACTCAATGAGGAGATCAGCCGTGGTGCGCGCCTTCATCGGAGTTGCGTATATCATTCGCTATCCGCTCCTTTTTCTCCGCTATCGAATACGTCTTGGAGGATGTCGCTGCCGTAGCGGGATGAGGGGGCCATGAGTGAGACATTGGCAGGGTTCCCATACCACATAATGTATTCCTCCGTTATACGCTCGTGAGGATGCTACGGGATGTTGACACCCAGGTAGTTCCCTGTGCGCGCGTCATAGAAGTCACGTGCCATCGTACCGATACGTGAGTAGCCTGGCCCGCTCACCGTGAACTGGCCGCTGAACTCGACAACGCAAATGAGCCGGTTCGACGGTCCAGGTATCTCGGAGAGACGTTTCGCTTGCATTTCGCCAGCAGTCATGAAATACACTCGTGTTACGGTCGCGGGCCTGCCAAGGGCTTGGTTCGGCGGGTGCATCGCGGCATAGTCCGTCGCCTCCTGCACCGTAAAGGCGGGCAGGGTTGGATCATTCGGATTGATCGTCGGTGTGATCGCAGGGCCTGCGCCGATCAATGCGGGCAACTGCGCGGGACGGGTCGGCGGCGGGCCAGATCGGAAGGGTTGATAGGGAGACGGAAGCACGCCGACCGTCGGCAGCAGGACGGTGGCACCGGCAGTAGTCGTGATGTGCGGGACGGGACTAATCGCTGCTTGCGCGTTGTGTGGCGTTTGGGAGAGGGCAATCGCAACTGCCAGGAGGACTACAACGGCGGTGACCAGCGCTGCCGGTACGATTCGCTTCACGCGCATGTCTCTTCTCCCTTCTCCGTCTCAAGCGATCTAGCAACATACATACGTCACGCGGGTTCCGCTATAGGAATTGGGTTGACCTGGATAGGTTGTCCAAGTGCCGTTCGTGGGTGGATTATTTACGCGCGAAGAATGGCGCGTATTTCGCTATGAGATCATCAGGCGGCATCGCGCACTCCTCACCTTTTCGCGTACGATTATTGTACCATCCCATACCCCCGCGTTTCGCGCTATCGGAGGGCCGGATAGAGGTAGGTGAACGGCGCGACGCGGTGCCGGTTGCCAATGTCAATCTGGCCGGAGATGAGCCAGACGGGGGTCAGATGGTAGGGAGTACTGCCCGGCGCGATGGTGAGGAGATAGGCGAGCATGACACGGTCGGCGGTAAACTGGTTCGGCGCGGCCTGCCCACGGGTGGCAGAGAAGATGTTGCTCCCACGGTGATGCATCGCCTGCTCCGGGTCATCCGCGATGGCCAATCGCCCGAGTTGCCCTTGCGCCTGCGAGCGGTTGGCATCGTCCGGGAGCGGCTGCGGCGCGGTCGCGAGCGTGTCGAGTGCGTCCTGCGCGCTCACCGCCACGCTTCCGGTTGCGGGTGCCGGTTGCAGCGCCGCCATGCCGCTTCGCTGTACCATAACCAGCAGGGCGTCAGCGGCGAACAGGAAGTGTTTGCCGCCCGATTCGACGAAGGCGCGCAGACCGCAGCGCCCATCGGCAATGGGAATGCCGTTAATGCGCAGCGGATAGCAGACCATCGTCGTTGGCCCGCCGGACAATTGTTCGGTCGTCGGCGCACCGAGATTGCTGAGGTCCATATGATGCGCGGCGATGAACTGTTGCGCGAGCCCGAGGGCGGCATCCGGTGGGAAGGTGGGCGTCGTCGGGGTATTCTCAACTCGCCCGCCGTTGTCATACTGCCATCCGCCTGATGGTTCGCTCGTACTGAGATTGGCTCCATCGGGGTATTTCGCCAGGAACGCCTCGCCATTGGCGGACGGCGTGCTGGTAATCGTCGCGGTCGTGTTGTCGAGACCGAGTGCGGATGCCAGCGCATCAAAATCGGCGCGGGTAAAGGTTGGTCC
Organism: Chloroflexia bacterium; assembly: GCA_025928215.1. Lineage (GTDB taxonomy): Bacteria > Chloroflexota > Chloroflexia > Thermomicrobiales > JALYUS01 > JALYUS01. Next base: position 9,846 of record JAICJW010000072.1, read on the forward strand.
GCTCATCGTGAACGACGCGAGCGATGCGACGTCGGGGGTGGCGGGAAGCGGCACGGTCGGCGTCACGGGCACGGGTTGCGGCGCGGGATGCATGACGGCGTCCACGTAGGCGGTGAAGGCGATCTCCTTGCCGAGCGCCCGACTCTCGGCGGTATTCGCCGTGCCGGTGTAGATAACGACTGGCAGCAAATACGGCTGGGCGTCGAAGGTGTAGGCGAGGGAGTAGCCCAGTTCCGCGCCGGTGACATGCAGATCAACTGGCTGATCGCGCTGGAACAGGATGGGGAGACCCGATGCACTCAGCGGCAGGGTGAGCGTGGCATAAGCATCGCCGGATTGGAGGGCCGCCGCGAGGTCTGCGGTGGAGCGGAGCCGGTACAGCGACGATGCACCGGACGTTGCCGTCGGGCCACTGGCGCTGGTGACATTCCCGTCTGGCCCCACCATGACGACGAAATCGCGCTGCGCGTCGCGCCCGATGAATCGCCCGCCATTGGGGGCGATGGACGTCCACCGCACCGGCCGGAGCGTCGGCGTTTTCGCGTCGGGCGGCTGCACCTGCATCGAGGACGACGCATCGGGAAGGAAACCCGTTTTACTCAGGAAATCCCGTGCGCTGGTTGCGGCGCTGGTGTCGTCGAGCGCCGGATTGCGGCTCGTACAGAGGGTCGAGCCGACACCAAAGGGCGTGGCGGTCGCCGTCGCGGGGACGGCTCGCACCGCCGGTGTCGGGTAGGGCGGGGGGGTGTTGGCCGTCTCACCGCACCGTGCGCCGGGGTCGGGGGCGCTGTAGGAGAAGCCGCCCCGCACGCGGAGCGACAGACGTGCGCCGGAGGTGAGGTCGGTCACGGTGCCGGTGTCATCCCAGATCATCCCAAGATGCGAGACCTGCAGCGGGCCGGTCATGCCGAGGCGCGCGGCGAGGTCACGCAGCCCTTGTTCCGACGACATCGGGACGTCGGGCCGGATCACCGGCGCGCTTTCAGGGAGCGCGGGAATCGCGTCAATCGTGTAGAGGGCCTGCGGATGCTGGCCAGAGAAATCAACCATCGGATTCGAGGGATCCGGCAGGATGCCCGGGCCGTTGAAGTCGAGACCGTTACCATCCCGCGGGCGGATCGCGGGCAGCACCCCGAATGCCTCCGGCCCGGCATCCTGGAACGTCTCCACAGGTACGGGCGCTGACCGATGCGACGGCGATGATTGATTGACCATCGCGAGCACGCCCGTCGCCAGCAAGATGGCCGCGAGGAGCGCCGCGCCAACCGTGAGCGCCGTCTGCCGGGTGCGCCGCCGCATCTTAAGCCTCCCGCGCTTCCTGAACGACACGATCAGTATACGATACGAGGGAAGCGCGGCATTGACGCGCTTGTGAGGATGCCTGGCGGAACGGCGCGATATGATCCGCGTGGTATGATCGCCGCCATCGGGATTGCGCGATACGACGGTACAGATGGGAGCGCGGCGATGAGACGATGGCCTATTCCACCGCGCGCGATGCTCGGCGCGCTCGTGCTGACCTGTGCCATCATCGTGAGTGGATGCAATGCCGGGACGGCGACGACTGCACTGCGGCGAGCGGTGGCGGCGCGAAGGCCGGGCCGGCGAGCCTCTATCCGAACCCGTCGCTGACAGCCGGCGATGTCTTCCCGAACGCGACGGCGAAGGAAGTCTGCGTCTCCGGCTACAGCTCCAGCGTCCGCAGCGTCTCCAGCGACGAGAAGGCGGCGGTCTACCAGCGGTACGGCGTCCGCAATGAACCGGGCAAGCACGAGGTGGATCATTTCATTTCGCTCGAACTCGGCGGCAGCAACATGGTGACGAATCTCTGGCCGGAACCCTACGTGACGCCCGACGCACCGAACAAGATCGGCGCGCACGAAAAAGACAAGGTGGAGAACTACCTGCACGATCAGGTGTGCAAAAATGCGCTGACATTGCCGCAGGCGCAGGAGCAAATTCGCACGGACTGGTACGCGATCTATCTCAAGATCGCCAAATAAGAGCGCGAAACGGAGGCTGCAATGACCTTCACGATTCCCGATGCCGTGCGCCAGAAGATGAAGCAACAAGCCGCCGCTGCCGGTATGCCATATGGCACGCTCGTCGGCCAGAAGGTCTACGATCTGCAAGGGTTGGTGGATGTGCTCGCCAGCGAGTCACAGGCCGCGCGGCAGGCCGGAAACAGCACGCAAATCGACGATGTGACCGGCAAACTGGCCCACCGCCGAGCCGAACTCGCCGCCTACCAGGCCGAGCAGCAAGCGGCGGGTTCGTCGTAACGAGCACGCCGCTCGTGATACGCCTACCGCCCGCCTATCAATCGTTCATTGCCCGCTCATCTCTGTCGCGTACCGTCCCGATGCGAGTGTACGGACGCGCGAGCGCTATGGTAGGATAGCGACAACGAACCGGGGCTATGGCGGATGATGGATGGCGCGCGATCTTCGCGGCGAAAGGCGAAGGTGCGCTTCATGAGTGGGCGGAAGGGGAGCGATCACATGACAATCAGCGAGCAGACTACACGGAATCTCACACGCCGCCGGTTCCTCGGGATGAGCGCGGGCGCGGCGGTGGCGGCCGTACTCGCCGCATGTGGTGGGGGCAGCGCGACTGACACGCCGAAACCGGCTGCCGCAACGAGCGCCCCCGCTTCCGGTGCAACCACCGCCCCGGCGGCGACGACTGCGCCGTCCGGCTCCGCCGCAGTCGCGACGACGGGTACGAGCGCCACCACCGCACCCGCCGCAGCCGGAGGCGCGGTGGTTGAGCTGAGTTTCTTCTATCCCATCGCGGTCGGTGGCCCGATCACCAAGATCATTGATGGCTACGCGGCGGATTTCACGAAGGCGAACCCCGGCATCAAGGTAACACCGACCTACGCCGGTTCGTATCAGGACACCCTGACGAAGATCCAGACAACGGTTGATGGCGGCGGCATGCCGCCCGATGTCGCCGTCTCGCTCTCCACGGACATCTACGCACTCAAGGATGGCGATTACATCATCCCGCTCGATGACTACATCAAGACGGCGGGCGCGAACTACATCACGGATTTCTACGATGCCTTCATGGCGAACTCGAAGGATGGCAGCTCGGTCTACGGCATCCCCTTTCAGCGCTCCACGCCCGTTCTCTATTACAACAAGGACCTCTTCAAGGAAGTCGGGCTGAATGTCGATCAGGGGCCGAAGGACTGGGCGGCGATGGTGGACGCCGCGAAGAAACTGACCAAGTCCGATGGGTCGCGCTGGGGGCTGGAAATCCCCTCTGATGGCTTCCCGTACTGGGTCTTTCAGGGGATGACGCTCGGCAATGGCAAGAATCTGATGGACGACAGCGGCACGAAGACCTTCTTCAACGATCCTGCCGTTGTCCAGGCGCTCGATGCGTGGGTTGGCCTCGGCACGAAGGAGAAGGTGGAGCCTGCCAGCATCGTCATCTGGAATACGACGCCGGACGACTTCATTGGCGGCAAGGCGGGGATGGTCTGGCACACGACCGGCTCGCTGACGAACATTCTCAAGAACGCGAAATTCCCGGTCGGTGTCGGGTTCCTGCCCGGCCTGAAGCAGCCCGGCGCGCCGACGGGCGGCGGCAACTTCTACCTCTTCAAGAAGACCCCGAAGGAGAAGCAGCAGGCGGCGTGGAAGTTCATCCAGTTCCTCTCCTCACCCGAATACGCGGCGAAATGGACGATTGACTCCGGCTACGTTGCACCCCGTAAGAGCGCGTGGGAGACACCGGCGCTGAAGGAGTACACGACGAAGAACCCCCAGGCGCTCGTCGCGCGCGATCAGTTGCAATACGCCGGGAAGGAGCTTTCGACGCACAGCGGCCCGCAGATTCAGAAGGTCTTCGGCGATGAGTTGCAAGCCGCGCTCACCAGCAAGAAGCAGCCGCAGGCTGCGATGGACGATGCCCAGAAGAACGCGGACAATATC
>JAICJW010000346.1 GCA_025928215.1 Chloroflexia bacterium
GCCATTGCCAGGCCTTGCCGCGGGCATCGGCCAGGAGGGGGCGCAAAAAGGTGAGATGCGCGAGCGAGACTGCGCCGATGTATCCCTCATCCAGTAATTCTTTCATCCGTGCCCGCGCGGGGACGAAGCGGAATTCATGGGAGAGCATCGCGGTGATATTGCTCATCTCCGCCATGCGCACCATTTCGCGCGCCTCGTTCGCGTTGCGCGCCATCGGTTTCTCGCACAGAACATGCTTGCCGGCGGTGATCGCTGCGATCGCCGCCGGATGATGATGAGCTGGGGGCGTCGCGATGGTCACCGCTTCGACATCGGTGCATGCAATCAGGTCACGGTAGTTCGTGAACGTGTTGCGAATATCGTACACATCGGCAATTGCCTCGACTTTCGCACTGTTGCGGCCACAGATGGCGACGATCTCGAAATCCGGGAGTGCGGAAAACGCCGGTACATGCACCTGCGCGCCAAACCCCGTTCCGATGACGCCGACCCGAATACGCGATACCCCCATACCCCATCCTTTCCCGCCAACTCGGCGGGTTGCCAGTATAGCGCGTGCGGAGAAGATGCAACGTCCGCCGATCATACGCGTTGTGACAGGTCTGCAAGAGAGGGTGCCTATCGCGCGCGATTCCCTGTCACGTCCATCAGTGAAGATAGATCGCAATGGCGCGACCCGTTTCGGTACGCAACTTGCGAAGGGCCATCATTGAGTGGAGGAAGATCCGTGGGAATGATACAGGCAGTGGGCATGCTCCTTTTCGTGGTTGTTGCGCTCGTCGCGATGCTCTTTGTCGCGCTCGTTGCCGCCGCCGCTGCTGCCGATCGCGCTCGTGTCCCGGTCGTACAGCCCCGCGCGAGCGATGCGCGCCGCTAATTTTCGGTTCGAGATTGGCTTGCCACGCGGGGAATTACCTGTTACGCTTACGCGCGATTCAGCGCATGCATATACATGCGCGCGGAACGCGGCGGCGTAGCCAAGTGGCAAGGCATGGGTCTGCAAAACCCTGATCACCGGTTCGAATCCGGTCGCCGCCTCCATTCATCTCACATGAAAGGAATTCCTCATGACCGACGCGGACGCCTCCTCGCCGGATACCCTGGTGCGTAGCGAAACCGTCCATCGGGGGAAACTGCTCACGGTGCGCGTTGATACGGTTCGCCTCGCCTCGGGCCGCGAAACGGGGCGTGAGGTCGTCGTGCATCCCGGCGCGATTGCCCTCGTTCCCTTGCTCGACGACGGGCGCGTCGTGCTCGTGCGTCAGTGGCGGCATGCGGTCGGGAAGATGCTTCTCGAAGTACCGGCGGGAACGCGCGAGCCGGATGAACCGCCGGAGCGAACGGCGGCGCGCGAACTGACCGAGGAGACCGGCTATACCGCCAACCGGATCATCCCGTTGGGCGCCTTCTTCACGGCGCCCGGCTTCTCCACGGAAGAGATTCATGTCTATCTCGCGGTTGGCCTGCACGCCGGGGATGCGACACCTGAAGATGACGAGGGCATCACGCTCGAACATCTCGCCCTCCCGGACGCACCTGCCGCCATTATGCGCGGCGACCTGCCCGATGCCAAAAGTATCGCCGCTCTCTGCATGGCGCAACACTACCTGGACTCGCATCCAGGGACGCTTTAGGGTTCGTGCCTTCGTGGTTCAAAATCTCTACGTGCGGCCGGGGTTGTCGTGGAGGAGGCGCTGGATGTCCGAGGCGAAGAGGACTTCGCTGTCGTCCTCTGGCACGTAGCCAATTACCGCACGCGCGTTGATGAGGCTCCAGAAGGCGCGCGTGTTGCCGGAAATGCCGTAGAAGATTTGCCACGGGATGCCGTGGGCGTCCTCGATATGCTCCGTCTCGATGGACTTGATTGTCAGTTGCTGCAAGTCGCGAGCACTCAGGTAGGCGCCGAGGTCGCGCTTATACCCCTTTGGATCGTCGGTGAATTGGTCGGCATTGATCTCGCGCGGCGCGCCGATCCGCAGATGGACATTTTCCACCTTCCGCCCCAACGTGCCGGTCGCGAAGACGAAGCCGAGATGCTCGTAACTCGCCTTTGCCCATCCGTACCAATTATCACTTTTCGGGAATGTATCGGGCGTGACCATGTCCATTTTTCCGGCGTGGATCAGATGCTCGTACCAGTCCGCCGCGTGATTCGATGACGCCACAACGACCCGCCGGACATTTTCTTCGAGCGCCAGTTGGAAAACACGATATGCCATATCCACGTTCGCGCGCTCCGCCTCGTACGCCGAGCCGGGCGTCAGCCGCGTGGCGCGCTGCGTGCCGGACATCGCCGCGTCTGGGGCGCGATTGAAGGCGAGATGCACGATGGCATCCTGCCCGCGAAAGAAGGGACGGAGCGTTTCTGGATCATCGCTAAGCAGGTTGGCAGTCTGAACGCCCTCGACCGGCGTGCCGTCGCCGCGCGTCGGACGTACGTCAAGCAACGTGAGGTCATAACGCCCGCGCAGGCCCGGCAGCAGCCGACTCGCGATATACCCCGTCGCACCGGTAACGAGCACCTTGCGATTCGCCATCCGGCCATGCTCCTTTCCGTGTCTAGGTGGGAAGGACGACCGTGCGGCGATTGCCGAGCACCGGCAACGTGTCCGTCTTACCCGCGATAACCCGGAATGCGGGCGTGATGCGGAACGGCCCACCGATCGGTGCCGGGAAGTCCGCCAGATACGCCCGCACGTCCGTATCGTTCGGTAGCGCCCGCTTCGCGCCGAGTACGACGGCCTGCGCGACGCGCTCCGCGCCATGCGTGCCGAGGATGATGATCTCGGCGGGCGTACCCTCACGATCATCGAGGGCCAGCACATCGTCCAGGTGATAGATGCCTTTCGGTTCCGGCATTTCCGCCCCTGCGCTGCTTAGCCGGTCGAGCGACCAGACGGTTTCCGCAAAGAGCGCCGCATGATTTGACGCCGCCGCAGGCGGTCGTGGCGCGACCACGCGCGTGCGCGCCGCCGCGCTCGGCTCTGCCGGTACCGGTGCGGGATTGGCCCGGTGATGGCGGGGACGCAGCGACACAGGCTGGCTCGCCACGAACTCAGCGGCATATTCCGGATCGAGAAGGGCGCGTGTGCTTTTCGCCGCTGTGCCAATGGTTGTCGCGACCCCGCGCACGACGTGGAAACCGTTCCGTAGTACAAGCCGCTCACTGGCGCCCGGGCCGAGCAGCGCATCTACGAGATTCGTGAGCGGCTGAAAGGGTTCGAGCAGTTGGGCGAGCGTCTGCGTGAGCACCTGGGTCTTGGTCGAGCGCGCCGACAGTTTCGCGTCCACCGCGATGGCGGCGGTGGCGTCATTGTCCGGACCGCCGACGAGTCTACCGAGCAGGACCATGTCGGGGTTCGTGATGCCGCGCCAGTTGTACCACCCCGCGAATGTCTCATCCTCCGCGAGATTCAGCACATGGGTGACCGCCAGACGTTCATGCGCGTCGAGTGGGATTGTCTGGCCGATGAATGCTTGAAGACCCTGCGCGACTTCGCGCTCCCAGGCGGCGGATGCGCGGGCAATCTCCGCGTGTTCCGCGCGCGTCCGCGTTGGAATATGGGTTCGCGAGGAGACGGGAAAGGAACGAGACGCAGTGCGCCGGGGGCTTGTGGAACGTGTGGCTGAACTATGATGAACGTACGAGCGCATACAACCTGTCTGTCTGCACGTGGCGCGCCTGCCGCGCCCACGCGATACGGGAGAAAAGGAACCGACGCGAGCGGTGAACCACTCGTATCATTGCTAGTATCGCACAGTTTTGTTGCTGGCACAAGGTTTTTCGTCGAATTGCGTCGGGGCGGCTTTCACTCCGCGCAGCGGTTAACCACGACGGAGGAGGCGGAATGCGTTGCCGCCGCGCACCGCATCGCGTTCCGCAGCCGTTAAACCGGCGGCATCAAGGGCATAATTCACGCCCGTGTTCGTCGGAATCGGCGTGATCGGCCAGTCGCTGCCGACGAGTACATGACCGGCCCCAAGCGTCGCGACGGCGAAGCGGATCGTATCGGGATCGAACCCCATGGTATCCACATACAGTCGCTTGATGGCTGCGCTCGGCGGTGGGTCCGGCGGTTCGTCGCGCCCGCCTTCATGGTCAAGCATCCCGGCGAAGAGGAGGATCGAGGCAGACATCATCGGGATGACGACGATCAACGACGGGAACGCATCGCAGACGCCATCACGGACGAGCGACAGCACGCTCGCTGCCGCTTCCGTCCCTCGCGCCATCAGGATGCCCACCTGCCCATGCGGTGCGAGATGCGCCGTGTACCCCGCCGGGCTGACCGGATGGACGAAGACCGGCGCACCGAGTGATGCGGCCGCCTCAAGCACGGGCCGACATTCCGGCGCATTCAGGAACCGCTCGCCCCGCGCACAATCGAGGCAGATGCCGCCAAGCCCGAGCGACGTTACCGCACGCTCCACTTCGCGGGCGGCCGCATCGCCGCCGAACGGATCTATCGCTGCCAGCGCGAGCAGGCGCGTGGGATAATCCGCCACCAGTCGTGCGAATCGGTCGTTGATCCGCGCGCTCAGGGCGACAGGTGGCTCCTCGCCCGGCCCAACGAGCGTGCTGAGCGGCGCGCTGAGCACTTTCATGTCAATGCCCGCCGCATCCATCGCCGCCAGTTGCGCGTCACTGTCCGTCAGCATCGCTCGCGCCCGTGCGAACGCCGCGCTGAAGCCGCCCGGCGGCTGCGCGGGCATCCACGCCGGGTCGTAGAAGTGGCTGTGGAAATCAATGAGCGGGGTCTGGCGAAGTGCCACCAAATAGCCCCCTTTGATCGCTCTATGCGCCCGCGTTCTCGTTCAGGTAGCGCAAAGCCGCGCCAACCATCAAGAACAGCAAGTCGAAAAAAATAGTCTTTAATA
>JAICJW010000090.1 GCA_025928215.1 Chloroflexia bacterium
CTTGACGACGCTCTCCCCCCGATTGGCGAAGAGGGCGCGAGGCACGACATGCTCATCCTGCGTGGCTTCCCGGACGCCGCAATAGGCACATAACTGTGGGGTGTCATCTTCTGTGGTCGCCAGATGCTTCCTCTGTCGCTCGCCAAATCGGTAAAAACCGCGATTGCAAGTTGGTTGCTACATTCGTTGCTACATTTGGCAAGAGGGGTCGGGACAATCAACGGCTCAGTTTCACTTGTTCTTTGCTATATAAGGGAAAAGAAATGGCTGGGGCGCAGGGATTCGAACCCCACCTACCTGATCCAGAGTCAGGCGTTCTACCGCTAAACTACGCCCCAACAGCGCGACGAAAGTATGCCATGTTGCGCCGCTTTCGTCAACTGTGGCAGCGGCAATTGTCGCGCTACGAAGTTCGCATGCTGATTCACGATAGCGAGGGCACATTCTCCGAACGAAGCAGTAGACGACCGAGGCGTCAGCCGATGACGACACTGCCGTCAATCGCTTTCGCATGCTGCATGTCGCGCAGGGCGGGGATGGTGGTGAGGGCGTCGTCGGCGCCGGTGATGAAGACCTGACCGTCGTCGCCCGCCGCCGTCACCCGCTCGATGACGTAGGCGCGATGGACCGGATCGAGTTCGGATAGGATGTCGTCGAGCAGCGCGATCGGTGGATCGCCCGTCTCCTCGGCCATCACGGCGACTTCGCCCAGTTTGAGGGCGAGGACGGCGAGGCGTTGCTGTCCGCGCGAGCCGTACGCCGCGATTGGCATACCGCCGTGCAGGATCGTCATGTCGTCGCGGTGCGGGCCGACAACGGAGACAGCGCGGCGATGCTCCTCCGCGCGCCGCTCCTGCAAAGCCTGGTTGAAGTCGCGCGCCGCGATCTGTTCGGCGTCTGCCAGCGTTGCGGCGGCCTGCCCGATTGGAATGCTCGGCGCGTAGGCGACGGTCAGCGGTCTATCCCCCTCGGTGAGGGCGAGGAAGGCGGCTTCGGCGTGCGCGGAGAGGCGGCCGACGGTCATCTGGCGGCGGGCAAAGACGTAGGCGCCGCTGGCGATCAGCGCCTCATCCCAATAGGTCAACTCCGCGTGGACTTCCGGATCATTCGGGCGGCGGCCCTCGCTCGCGAATCGTTTCAGGAGGGCGTTGCGCTGCGCCAGCGTCGCCGCGTACTTCGCGAGCGCGCGAATGTAGCGGCGATCCACCTGTGAGAGCATCACGTCGAGGTAGTGCCGCCGCACGCTGGGCGAACCGGAGATCAGTTCGAGGTCCGACGGTGCGAAGACGACGGCGCGCAGGTTGCCGACCGCGTCCACCGCCCGGCGCGCGATGCCGTTCACCTTCACCTGCTTGCGCGTCATCGCCGCCGCCTCGGCGGTGGCGCGTTCCACTTGCAGCGCGATCTCCAGCGATAGCGCGCCGTCTGCCCCGAACACCTCGCCGTGGACGCGGGTATACGGCGCGGATGCGAGATCGCTCCCGCTCTCCCAGCGGATCATTTCGCGGTCCAGCCCGGCGCGCGGCGAGCGGGTCGTGGAGAGGAAGGCGACCGCCTCCAGAATCGTGGATTTGCCGCTGCCGTTCGCGCCGGTAATGACGAGACCGCGTGCCGGAATATCCAGCGCGAGGTGGCGATAGCAGCGGAACTCTTCGAGCAATAGCGCGGTGAGGTGCATCAGAGACTCAGGACTGAGGATTGAGTGGGGAGCCGAAAGTAACAAGTAACAAGAAGTGCTGGTGGCCGATGCCCTTCTTGGTACTGTTGACTTGTTACTCTCACTCAGTCCTCAGTGCTTCGTTATTGCGCGAGGTGCATCGGCATGATGACGTAGACGGCGTCGTTCGTGCCGACCGGCCGCAGCACACCGGCGTTGTTCGGCCCCTGCATCTCCAGCGCCATCTGCTGCGACTTCGTCGCGTTCATGACATCGGAGAGGTAGCGCACATTGAAGGCAATCACGCCCGCCGGGCCTTCGACGCTCGCGTCTACATCGCTGAGATTGTCGCCCACTTCGGCGGCGTTGGCGCTCACTTGCAGCGTCCCGGTGCTGTACTCTTCCTCGCCCTTGAGCACGGAAATCTTGACGACGTCGTTGTTCTCACGCGCGAAGATGTTGGCACGGCGGATCGCGCCGAGGAATCCTTCGCGGCTGGCGACGGCGCGCGTGTTGTACGATTTCGGCACGAGTTGGCGCACTTCGGGGAAGGTGCCGTCAATTAGCCGCGAGACGAACTCGACGCTGCCGGAGCGGCACATCAGTTGGTTGCGGTTGGTCGTGACGGTCATCTCGACCGGCTCCTCGCTGTCGCCGAGGACGCGCGCCAGTTCGGTCATTGCCCGCGCCGGCACGATCACTGAAACCGGCTCGCTGACCGGCGAGGCGAGTTCGCCATCGCGGACGCCGAGACGGAAGCCGTCAGTCGCGGCGAGGGAGATTGTCTGCCCCTCGACTTTGACATGAATGCCGGCGAGCACGGGGCGGCTGTCGTCCGTCGCCGCCGCGAAGGAGATCTGCGCGATCATATCCTTAAGGAGGGTGCCATCAATCGTGATCGTCGGGCCGGTACCGTCACCGATCGAGGGAATCGCCGGAAAATCCTCCGCATCAATGCCGCGGATCGTCGAGCGGTTGCGGCCGCAGTTCAGCGTCAGCGCGAGGCGGCTGTCCACCGAGAGCGAAACCGTCTCCGGCGGCAAGGTATTGACCCACTCGGTGAGCGACTTCGCCGGGATTGTCACCGCGCCATCCTGTGCGACGGTGCAGGAGATCCATGCGGTGATCGCCAGTTCGAGATTCGTCGCGGCGAGCTTCAGTTTGCCGTTTTCGGTCGTCAACAGGATGTTGTTCAGAACCGGCAGCGTCGTCTTCGACGCGACGGCGCGCATTACCTGACCGAGCGCGCGATGCAGATTCTCCTGCGAAACAGAAATCTTCATGCCACCACTGGCGGGAATGGTGCTCTCAACCGTCGCCACTGCGACCTCCGTTGCCTCGAACAAGTCAACCATCGTTCCTGTCCCCCACGCTGCGCGAAAATCCCCGTCCGTATTGTACGTACACTGTACACGACGTTGGGCGCGCGCGCAAGGGGGGCGCGGCGAAATGATACAATCCGCCGGACGAGCGGTCAAAGGGAGGGGCAATAGCATGGCGACGGGCACGAATCAGCACAGCGCGCGCGGCATTCCGAGCGTCAGCGCGATCCTGCACGATTCCGCTGTGCGCGCGGTCGCGGGCGGGATTGCGGAAGCGTATCTCGTCGCGGTGATTCGCACCGTCATTGACGCCGAGCGTGATGCCGTGCGAACGGGCGGCGTTGCACCGGATCGCGCGCGGATTGTCGGCAATGTTTGTCGTGCCGTGTCGTCGCTGGCGCAGCCTCGGCTTGCTCCGGTGATCAATGCGACAGGGGTGATCCTGCACACGAATCTTGGCCGGGCGCCGGTCAGTCGCGCCGCTGCCGGGGCGATGCAGGCGGTTGCGGCCTCCTATGTGCCGCTCGAAATGGAGCGGGAGAGCGCCGCACGGGGCGGGCGGATGGCGGAACTGGAGGCGCTCTTCCGGGCATTGACGGGCTGCGAGGCGGCGCTTGTCGTCAACAACAACGCGGCGGCGACGATGCTCGTGCTCGCCGCCGCCCTGACGCCGGACCGCACGGAGGTTGTGGTCTCCCGTGCTGAAGCGGTCGAGATTGGCGGCTCGTTTCGCATTCCCGATATTCTCCGGCAAAGTGGCGCGACGCTCGTTGATGTCGGCACCACCAATCGCACCTATCTGAGCGATTACGAGCGGGCGATAACACCACAAACAGCGGCGATCTTGAAGGTCCATACGAGTAACTTCCGCGTGCAGGGATTCGTCCACGCGACCGAGGCGGGCGAACTCGTGCCGCTGGCGGATGCGCGCGGTATTCCGGTCATTGATGACCTCGGCAGCGGCGCGCTCGTTGATACCACGGGCTTCGGGCTTGCCGCCGAGCCGATGCTCTCGGGAAGTATCGCCGCAGGGGCACATCTCGTCTGCGCGAGCGGCGATAAGTTGCTCGGTGGGCCACAGGCGGGCATCCTCCTTGGTCGGCGCGCGTGGGTCGCGAAGTGCGCGGCGCACCCCTTCGCGCGTGCCGTCCGGGCGGACAAGACGACGCTCGCCGGACTGAGCGAGACGCTGCGCCATTACCTGCGCGGCGAACACCTGACAGCAATTCCCGTCTGGCGGATGATCGCGACCGACGCGGAATCGCTGCGCGCCCGGTGCGAGGGGTTGCGCGCGCGGCTCCGTGACGCGGGCGTGCCGGTTGATGTACGCCCCTCGGTCTCCACAATCGGCGGCGGCTCCGTGCCGGGCGCTGAACTGCCCTCCCATGCACTGACGCTCGATGCGGAGGCCGCGCGCACCTGCGGCATGTCGCTCGATGTGGTCGCGCGGTCGCTGCGGCTCGGCGGGCCGCCAGTCATTCCGCGCGTCGAACACGACACACTCTGGCTCGATCTGCGCACCGTCTTTCCGGAGGATGACGACGCGTTGTTCCAGGCACTTTCCGGGGCGATGGCAGACTGAAGCCCCGTGCGGTTCCGTTGCGGCCACGGTGCGGTGTCGGCAATGGTGGTCGCAGGCTTCCGCCAGGACAGCAGCGGTCAAGTTGTGGCGATTCCTGCGCTATGCGCGCGGGGACCGGAGATCGCGGAAGACGCTGCTACGGGGCGGATAGAGTTTCAGGAGTTCGGTCAGGCGCGTCATTTCCGCGGCGTAGTAGCGCATCATTTCGGGGTCGCCATTTGCCTGCGCGTCTTCGAGCAGCGCGCGTGACTCCTCAATCCGCCCCTTCGCGTAGTCGTGCAGCAGATTGCGCAACAGGGTCTCGGCTTCGGCGACGATCTGACCGGCGTACCAGGTCTCCTGTTTTTCCGTATAGCCAAGCAACCGGTCGAGGTTCTCCGCGAGTACATCGGGAAGATGCTCGCGCACGGCATCGGTGTCCAGATAGGCGGTTTCGTCGTCCACAAGCATGCGGAGGGTATCCCAGATCGCCCGGTGGAAAGCGTCCGTGAAGACGTCGGCCGCTTCGTCGGGCGCGGTGGCAAGCAGATCAGGCATCGCCGCCGGACGGCGAACGAGCAGGGAGAGCAAGTATTCTTCACGCGTCGGGCCGGCGCGTCGCATCGCCGTCGCCGCGTCGGGCGCTCGTGTGGCCGGGCGCGCCGCCTGGCGAAGGGCGCTGGCGATGAAGGTCTCGCTCACGCCGAGGGAGCGGGCGAGGATACTGACGTACACATCGCGTTCGACGCGGTCGGTCAGTTCCGGGATCAACGGCGCGATCTGGTTGATGATCGCCGTCTTGCCATGCCCGGTGCGGGTGTCGCCCGCCGCAATCGCGGCGCGGATGACGTAGTCGAGGACGGGTTCAGCGGCCGCGATCAGTGGCGGCCAGGCGCTCGGATCGGCGCGGATGAACTCGTCCGGGTCTTTGCCGGAAGGGACGGTCAGCACGTTGATCTGCACCGAGAGCCGCCGCTGCGTCCGCACGAGACCGCGCGCGTCCACGACGTACTCCGCGTCGTCGCCGACAGCATTGCGAAGCGTATCAACGGCGCGAAGCATCGCCATCTGCCCCGCCGCGTCCGCGTCGAGGGCGAGGACAATGCGCGGCGCCAGCCGCTTGACAAGCCCGACCTGCTGTTCGGTCAGCGCGGTGCCCATCGTCGCGACGACGTTGCGATAGCCGAACTGATGCGCCGTCAATGCGTCAACATATCCCTCGACGATCACCACTTCCTGCTGTTTGCGGATGGAGTCGGTGGCGCGGTCAATGCCATAGAGAAGGTGGCTCTTGTCGAAGAGCGGCGATTGCGGCGTATTGAGATATTTCGGCTGCTGGTTGTCGGAGAGCGCCCGCCCGCCGAAGCCGACGACGCGCCCCTCCCGGTCGCGGATCGGGAAGAGGAAGCGGCCCCGAAAGCGATCATACGGGCCATTGCCACCATCACGCTTGGAGAGCAGACCGATTTCCAGCGCATCGTCGAGGTTGTATTCGCGGCCCCGCAGATGGCGCGTGAGGACTTCCCATTCGTCCGGCGCGTACCCCAGTTGAAACTCCTCGGCGATTTCCGGGGAGATGCCCCGTTTTTCGAGGTACGCGCGGCCCGGTCTCCCCTGCGGATGCACCGTGAGGATATGCTGATAAAAGAGCGCCGCAGCCTCGTTGAGCGCGAGCAGGCGTTCGTGTCGCTCTTCCTGTTCGGTGCTCGTCTTCTTTTCCGGTGTGCGGGTGAGGGCGACCCCGGCGCGCTCGGCGAGCAGCGTCAGCGTCTCCTTGAAGTCGAGATGTTCGACCTTCTGGATGAACCCGAAGATATCGCCGCCCTCATTGCTGCCAAAGTCCCGCCATGTCTGCGTCTCCGGCCAGACAATGAACGACGGTGTTCGCTCGGTGCGGAAGGGGGAGAGACCCTTATAGGTCTTTCCCGTCTTTTTCAGGGGCGTATATTGACCGATCACCTCGACGACATCGAGTCGCTCGCGGATTTGCCGGATCGCGTCGTCGCTTGCCATGCTGCTCCTCGTCATCCGTGCCGCATCTATTGTCGGTCAACAGTATACGATATGTACGTACATTTCGAAACGGCGATGACGATTCGCGCGCGATACCCCGCGTTATTTGTCGCCCTCTCCCGATGCGATAACGGCCTGCGCGGCGGCGAGGCGCGCGATCGGCACGCGGAATGGCGAGCACGAGACGTAATCAAGCCCGATCCGCTCGCAGAACGCGACCGAGGAGGGATCGCCGCCATGCTCGCCGCAGATGCCCACCTTGAGGTCGGGTTTCGTCCGCCGACCGAGTTCGGTGCCCATCGCGACCAGTTTCCCGACTCCTTCCTGATCGAGCACCTGAAAGGGATCGGCGGGCAGGATACCCCGATCCACGTAGAGCGGCAGGAACCGGCCCGCATCATCGCGACTGAGGCCAAACGTCGTCTGCGTCAGGTCATTGGTGCCGAAGGAGAAGAAATCTGCCTGCGTGGCGATCTCATCCGCGATCAGCGCGGCGCGCGGTAATTCGATCATCGTGCCGATCGTGTAGGGGACGCGCGACCCGGCGTTCGTGAAGATTTCCTCAATCGTCTCGGTAATCAGCGCGCGCTGCCGCTTCAATTCCTCGACCGTACTGACGAGCGGCACCATGATCTCCGGTTCGACGCCTACCCCTTCCGCCGCGGCGGCGAGCGCGGCCTCGATGATCGCGCGCGCCTGCATTCGCGTGATTTCCGGGTACTGGATACCGAGGCGGCAACCCCGGAAGCCGAGCATCGGGTTCGCCTCGTGGAGTGCGTTGACTTTATCCCGCACCATCTGGACGGGAATCGCTAACTTTGCCGCGAGGTCCGCCTGCTCCTCCTCCGTATTCGGCAGGAATTCATGCAGCGGTGGATCGAGTGTACGGATCGTCACGGGATAGCCATCCATCGCGCGGAAGATGCCGAGGAAATCCTCGCGCTGGAGCGGTTCGATCTCGGCTAATGCGGTTTCTCGCTCTTCGAGTGAGGTGGCGAGAATCATCGCGCGCATCGCGTCAATGCGAT
This sequence comes from Chloroflexia bacterium, assembly GCA_025928215.1. Classification (GTDB taxonomy): domain Bacteria; phylum Chloroflexota; class Chloroflexia; order Thermomicrobiales; family JALYUS01; genus JALYUS01. The sequence goes on from JAICJW010000090.1 coordinate 7,582, forward strand.
TCCCCTGGAAAAACATATGCTCGGTGCGACAGAGTCCGATTCCTTCCGCGCCGAACTCGCGCGCGGCGGTCGCATCCTGCGGCGTGTCGGCATTGGCGCGCACCTTCAGCCGCCGTTCGGCATCGGCCCAGCCCATCAGCGTTGCGAGGTCGCCGCCGACGGTCGGCTCGACCGTCGGCACCTTGCCGAGCAGGACATTGCCGGTCGCGCCGTCAATCGTGATGAAGTCGCCGATGCGGAAGGTGAACTCCGCGACGTGCACCTCGCCCTTGTCGTAGTCAATCTGGAGCGCCGTGCAGCCGGAGACGCATGGCTTGCCCATGCCGCGCGCGACGACCGCCGCGTGCGAGGTCATGCCGCCGCGCGCCGTCAGAACACCCTGGGCAGCGACCATACCGTGAAAATCTTCGGGGCTTGTCTCGATCCGTACGAGGATCACCGGCTCGCCCGCCTGCCCGCGCCGCTGCGCTTCGTCGGGATCGAAGACGACTTTCCCCGTTGCCGCGCCGGGCGATGCGGGTAGGCCCGTGGCGAGAACTTGCACCCGCGCACTGGGGTCAATCGTCGGGTGCAGGAGTTGGTCAAGCTGCGCGGGCTCGACGCGGCTGACGGCCTCACGGTGGCTGATCAGTCCTTCCGTTGCCAGATCAATGGCGATCTTCACCGCCGCGCCGCCCGTTCGCTTGCCGGTGCGCGTTTGCAGCATGAAGAGTTCACGGTGCTGGATCGTGAATTCGAGGTCCTGCATATCGCGGTAATGCCGTTCGAGGCGGTTGGCAATTGCGACTAATTGCGTATACGCATCGCTCAGTGCCGGATCGTCGCCCATCTCACGCACCGGTTTCGGCGTGCGTACCCCCGCGACGACATCCTCGCCCTGCGCGTTCGGGAGATATTCGCCGAAGAGGCCGCGCTCGCCAGTGCTCGGGTTGCGGGTGAAACAGACACCCGTCGCGCAGTCGTCGCCAAGATTGCCGTAGACCATTGACTGAATGTTTACCGCCGTGCCGAGGTTGTCCGGGATGTTGTTCTGCCGCCGGTAGCGGATCGCGCGTTGGTTGTTCCACGAGCGGAAGACCGCCTCGATCGCCATTTTCAGTTGGTCGAGCGGATCGTCGGGAAAATCTCTACCGCTCTCCCGTCGAACGATGGCGCGGAACTCGTCGGCGAGCGCGCTGAGCGCATCCGCCGGGATCTCCGTATCGCTCGATACATTGAGCTGCCGCTTAATCCGGTCAATTGCATCCTCGAACAGCTCGCTATCCACGGCGAGCACGACCTTGCCGAACATCTGGATCAGCCGCCGCATGCAATCGTACGCGAAGCGCGGATCGCCCGTCTCCTCAATCAGACCGGCGAGTGAGGTCGGTGACAGGCCGAGATTGAGGATCGTGTCCATCATCCCCGGCATCGAAAATTTCGCGCCGCTTCGCACCGAGACGAGTAGCGGCTTCGTTTCACTGCCGAAGGTCCGGCTCATCTGCCGCTCGACCTCTTTCAGGCCGTCCAATGTTTGCTCCCACAATCCTTCCGGCAGCGCGCCGCCCGCGTCGAAGTAAGCGTTACACGCCTCGGTCGTGATCGTGAATCCCGGCGGCACGGGCAATCCCGCGTTCGTCATCTCGGCGAGGTTCGCCCCCTTGCCGCCGAGGAGATCGCGCTGACCGGCATCCCCATCCCGAAACAAATAGACCCAGCGCGTCGCGGTTGTCGCCATGAATGTTCTGCCTTTCTGTATGCACGGTGCTGCGTATTCCGGCCCGCAGCTGTCCAACAACTTCGTCCGTGCAATGCTCGTCCTACCGGCGCTTTTCAATCCGCGCGAGTGAGGCCATTAATTTCTTGACACCCGCGCCGACGAAGGCAATCGTCACTTCCTGATCGTCGCCAAGATCGCGTACGCTGACGACTGCTCCATCGCCGAACTTTGGGTGTGAAACGCGATCCCCGGCCCGAAAGCCTACCCCCTGACCCCCTCCCGACGCGGGAAGGGGAACGCGCGTCTGCCCCGCGTGGCCATTGCTCCCCTCCCGGTGCGGGAGGGGCTGGGGGTGGGTTTCCCAGCGCGTCGCATTCGTTTGCGGTGGCGATACTGCGGGCAAGCGGCGCGTGGAGGAGCCGATCTCCTCGATGATGTCGGGCGGAATCGAGTCTACAAACCGCGACCGCGTCGCGTATTGCTCGTTGCCCCAGACGGTGCGTTTGAAGACGTGCGAAATGTAGAGCCGTTCCTTGGCGCGGGTGATGCCGACGAAGAAGAGCCGTCGCTCCTCCTCCAGTTCGGCGGCGCTCTCCTGCGACCGGGAATGCGGGAGGATATTTTCCTCCGCGCCAACGATAAAGACGACGGGGAACTCCAGACCCTTCGCGGCGTGGAGTGTGATCAGCGTCGCCTTCTCGGTATCGTCGGCGGTACGGTTATACATGTCCTGATCCGAGACGAGCGCTGCTTCCTCAAGGAAGGTCGCGAGGGCCTGGGGCGCTTCGAGCATCTCGTAGTCCGCGACGACGCTGCGCAGTTCGTTGACATTTTCTACCCGGTCGGCCTCATCTATTCCCGCCTCTTCGAGCATACGCAGGTAGCCGGAGCGCTCCAGCAGGGCGTCGAAAAAAGCGACGATGCCGGTATCGTGCAGGGTCGCGCGCATCCCGGCGACAAAGCGGGCAATGTCGGCCAGGCCGGTGGCCGGGCGTCCGGTGACGGGGGGCAATGGCTCCATCCCCTCAACGAGGGCGCGGCAACCGGCGACGGCGGCGGTGTTGTGCGCGCGTGCCCACGCATTGAGGGCGGCGACTGATTGCTTGCCGATGCCGCGGCCCAGCGGGGTGTTGTCAATGATCCGCTCGAACGCCGCACCGTCCGATGGATTATGGACGAGGCGCAACAGCGCGAGGACATCCTTGACCTCTTTGCGCTCGTAGAAGCGCGTGCCGCCGATCAGTTGGTATGGGAGGCCAAAGCGGATGCACGCCTCCTCCAGGATCCGGCTCTGGGCGTTCGTCCGATACATCACCGCGCAGTCGTTCGGGCGGTACGGGCCGACCGTCACGAGGCGCTGAATCTCCTGAACGACAAACTGCGCCTCCTGCCCCTCGTCGTAATGCTCGCGGACAGAGATCGCGGGGCCGTCGGCGTTCTCGGTCATCAGGTGTTTCTGCTTGCGCTGCGTATTCATACTGATCACCGCTTGCGCCGCGTCCACGATCCGCCGACTGGAGCGATAATTCTGTTCGAGCAGGATCGTCTTCGCCTTCGGGAAGTCGCGCTCGAAGTCGAGGATATTGCGGATGTCCGCCTGACGCCAGCCATAAATGCTCTGATCCGGATCGCCAACGACGCAGAGATTCTGGTGCTTCGCCGCCAGTTCCTTCACCAGCCGGTACTGCACATGATTCGTGTCCTGATACTCATCCACATGGATGTACCGATAACGGTGCTGATAGCGGTCGAGCACATCCTGCCGGGTAGTGAGGAGAAGGAAGGTCATCAGCAGCAGATCGTCGAAATCGAGCGCGTTATGGAGCCGCAAGAGCCGCTGATAGACGGGATAGACGCGCCCGGCGATCTCCTCCCAGTATGACGAGGCGAGTCCCGCGAATTCGTCCGCCGTCACACCGTTGCTTTTGCCCGCCGAGATGGTGCTGAGGATCGTGCGCGGGCCGTACTGTTTGGGATCGAGGTTAAGGTCGCGCAGCGCCTGCTTCATCACGCTGATTTGATCCGCGTCGTCGTAAATCGTGAAATCCTGGGCAATGCCGACCCGCTCGCCATCCCGCCGTAGGACGCGCGCGCAAAATGCGTGGAACGTGCCGACCGTCAGGCCATTGATCTGCGCGCCGACGAGCCGTTCGAGCCGGTCGCGCATCTCCTTCGCCGCTTTGTTCGTGAAGGTGACGGCGAGAACCTGGTGCGGGTCAATATGGCGCACGGAGAGGAGGTAGGCGATGCGATGCGTGAGGACTCGCGTCTTGCCGCTCCCCGGCCCGGCAACGATCAGCACCGGCCCCTCGGTTGTTGTCACCGCCTCACGTTGTTGCGCGTTCAGGCCGGCAAGAATTGTCTCTTCAACTGGCATGGCGTGGAAATCCCCTGGCGAAATCGGCCTCGGGCGGGTGTGTACAAACACCCGCGCTCTCGCCAGTGTACACGCTGCTCACGCGTCGGGGAAGGGTCGTGGCGGCGTTCAGCCGGTGAACTTGATGCCGTATTTGTCGAGATTATTGAGGAGGTAGACGAGGAATGCGGCCGATGCCAGGATACCGATAACGGCACAGACAATGCCGATACGCGCCTGCCGGTATCCGAACCGCGCCGGGCTTTCACCCGTTGCTGACGCGAGCCGCCGTGCCTCGTTGAGACCGAGCAGACCGAAAATCAGGCCGAGAATGCCGATGATCACTCCGACCCAACTCAGAACGAAACAGGGGACGCTGACGATACCGAGCCAGAACCCGGCGACAGCCTTGCCGCTTTTTGTCGGTGCGGCGGAATAACTGGGAACGATTGGATACGGCGGTGGTGGGTATACAGGCGGCGAATAGCCATAGGGGGGGATGATCGCGGGCGGGTTCGGTGGCGGCATGGGGGCCGGGGTCGCCTGCGCCGACGCAATGCCCGCCGAAGGCAGGAGTTCCGCGCCGCAATTCTGGCAATATCGCGCGCCCTCCGGCACTTCCGTACCACAGGCATTGCAAAACGTTCTCGTGTTCGTTCGCTCCGACATCGCAGATCACCCGGCCTCGCGGTATGCGGCAATGGCAAACAAAACCGGCGAACGCCGCAACGTTCGCCGGTCTTCGCCACCTTACGGTGCAGAGGGGAAGGGGAGAGGGAAGGGGGCGGGGGACTCGACTGGCGGGGGGAAGTGCCGGTGCATCCTGCCCGGTGGCGGCCCTCCTCGGCGCTGCCACCGCTTTGCCCGCGCCTGTGGCTGCGGACCGATGCGGTCACTC
>JAICJW010000401.1 GCA_025928215.1 Chloroflexia bacterium
CTCGCGCGGGCGGAGGCGGAGGCGGCGTTCGGCAATGGCGAGATGTACGTCGAGCGCTTCCTCGAATCGCCGCGCCATATCGAGGTTCAGGTGCTTGGGGACGGCGAGGGCAAGGTCGTCATCCTCGGCGAGCGGGATTGTTCGCTCCAGCGGCGCCATCAGAAATTGCTTGAGGAATCACCCGCGCCGGGCCTGTCCACGAAGCAGCGCCAAACATTGTGGGACATGGCAGCGCGGGGAACGAAGGAACTGCGGTATCGCGGCGCGGGCACGCTCGAATTTCTGATGGACGGCGACGGACGCTTTTATTTCATGGAGATGAACACGCGCATTCAGGTCGAGCATCCCGTCTCGGAAATGATGAGCGGTGTGGACCTCGTCGTCTGGCAACTGCGGATCGCGGCGGGCGAACCCTTGACGCTCCCGGAGCGCCCTCGTACGATGCATGGGCATGCGATCGAGTGTCGGATTACGGCGGAGGACCCGGATCGGGGATTCGCACCATCGCTCGGCACGATCACCGAATATGTGCCGCCCGGTGGCCCCGGCGTGCGTGTGGATAGCCACCTTTACGCCGGCTATCGCGTCCCGCCCTTCTACGACTCGCTCCTGGGCAAGATCATCGTATGGGCGGAGACGCGCGAAGAGGCGCTGGATCGGATGCGGCGGGCGCTCGAAGAGACGATTATTCACGGTATCGCCACATCCGTACCGTTCCATCTCCGCATCCTGCGAGATGCCCGATTCCGGCGCGGCGAGATCCATACCCGATTCGTGGAGCAGGTGTTGAACGACTGAGAATGAGGCGATGCACGACACGGCGAGAGAACAACTTGGCAGGGTGATCGTCGCGCAGAGCGTCCTTGCGGCAGTTGTCGAGATGACGGCGCTCAAAGTGCCGGGCGTCGTGCGGACCGCGCCGTATGGGCGCCGGACGGTACAGGTGCGCGTGGAAGGAAACGGCGTCCACGCGGACATTGGCATCATCGTTGCTGCGGAGATGCCGGTAGCAGAGGTGAGTGCGGCCGTGCGCCGGCACGTCGCGGCGGCAATTGAGCGTTTGCTCGGGATGGAGGCGAAGGAAGTGAACGTCTTTGTCCGTGATGTCGAGGGCACGTTCATGCCACACTGGGCCGACCACGAGCCGGAGAGGGACAAATGACTATGACACGAACAACGATCGAGGAGCCGACTCTGCTCCTTAGCGACGTGGACGATGCGGCGGCGCTACCCGCGGAACCGGACAGCCCCCCGCGCTCTCGGCGGAAACGCCCTGGGCACGACCAGTTTGGCCCGAAACAGCGGAAGGCGCGCGAGGGCGCGTTGCAGGTGCTGTTCGAGGTGGATCTGGTCGGACACGATGTTGAAGATGTCCGCGCGCGGCAGTTCGATCAGATGCTGCTCGCTGATAGCTTCCGCGCGTACGCAGAACGGCTGGTGAATGGCGTGCTGGCGCACCGGCATGAACTGGATGACCTGATCGCCGCCACGGCGCCCGCATGGCCCGTTGCGCAATTGCCGCGCGTGGATTTGAATATTCTGCGGCTCGCGCTGTGCGAATTATTGTACAGCACGGATGTGCCGGTGGGCGCGGTCATCAATGAGGCTGTGGAACTGGCGAAGCGGTACGGGAGCGAAAATTCCAGCAAGTTCATCAACGGCACGCTCGGCACCGTCGCGTCACGCATTACGGCGGGCGAACTGACACGCGGCACCGACTGACACAACCAAAAGGCGCTGACGTACGTATGCTATACTGACAGAGTGAGCGCGCAATTGGGGCGTGCCGCCGCGTGAATAGAGCGATTAGCGGAGGAGAGCGGGGTGTCCACTTCTACGATCTATGATCGGTTGAAGGGTATCGTCACGGAGCAACTTGGCGTGGATGAAGAGGAAATCACGCCGGAGGCATCCTTCGTGGATGATCTCAATGCCGACTCGCTCGATCTGGTCGAGTTGATCATGTCACTGGAAGAAGAGTTTGGCCTGGAAATCTCGGATGAAGACGCGGAAAAGATCCAGACGGTCGGTGATGCCGCGAACTACATTGAGGAGCACCAGAGTTAGTACCATCCCGCGTGGCGACCGGTATGGCAGGGAATGAGGATATAGGCATGGCGAATATCACCACCCGGCCGCCACGGCTCCTGGTACCGCTTCGCAATTTGAACCCGCTCCGCGCCTTTCGCAAGGGACCGAAGAAGGCGAAGCCGGACGCGGATTTGATGACGCTTCAGGAACATCTGATCGAGTTCCGGGGTCGCCTCGTCAAATCTATCCTCGCGATCTTCGCGGGGATGATTGTCGGGTTCGTTTTTGCCGGGCGCGTATACAATCACATGTTATCCATCATCAAGTCGGTAAATCCGAACGCCTCGGTGTTCACGCTCGAAGCCACCGAAGGTTTCATGACGTTTTTCAAAATTGCCCTCTATATCGGTATCGTCGTTGCTTCGCCGATCCTCTTTTATCAAATCGTCCGCTTCATGGCGCCCGGCCTCTTGCCGCATGAATTGAAATACCTTCTCTGGGGCATCCCACTCGCATCAGCCCTCTTCATTTCCGGCGTGCTCTTCGCGAACGCGGTGGTGATCCCCTCGTTCCTCAAATTCCTCGTGAACTTCTCCTTCGGTTTCATCGGTACGTTCACGGTGACATCGAACAATTTTCTGACCTTCTTCATCAAAATTTCGATCGGGATGGGGCTGATCTTCCAATTGCCCGCACTCCTCTTTTTGCTGTCAAAGATTCGTGTCGTCAACCTCGACAAGTTGCGGCGATGGCGCCGGTATGCATTCTTGATCTGCACGATCGTCGGCGCCGCGATTTCACCGACGCCCGACCCGTTCAATATGATGCTCGTCGCGCTACCGATGTATGCCCTCTATGAGGTCGGCGCAGTCGCGAGTTATTTTGCCCTCCCGCGCGGCGAGCGTGGCCGCTTCTGGCGCCGCCCGAAGTTGGCGGCATAACGCTTCTCCTACCCGCTGCTGACGGACCGTTTGAGCCATTCGGTCGGTTCAATGAGCGCGACGAGCGCGGTTTCGGGGAGGGCAGCGTGACACTCCCAGCAAATCAGTTCGTAGATCGCCTTCCCCGCGATCACTTCCTTATGCACCGACGCGGCGCACTCACAGCCGCAGAAGGGACAGGCGACGACCGGCACGCGCTCCAGCGGCGGCTGCGCGCGGAGGAGCGCGGGGGCTACCGCCGCGTCGCGCAGATCATCGTCGTGTTTGATGAGGCGACCGACATAGAAGATGAAGACGAAAAAGAGCACCTTCAACACCATGGTCGCAATGAAGATGTCCAGCAGCGTGATTTTGGTGGCAAGGATGATCGGCATGACGCGCCTCGGCTGCGTTCAGATGCGGGGCGTGACACCCCGATGGCGTCCGCGTGTTGGAACCCTGATCGAGCGGCTCTTCCATCAAAACGATACCACGCACCGGGTGATTATTCACCCCCGCGGCCGCCGGGCGCGCGGAGCAATCCCCGCTGCACGAGGGATTCAAGGCTGACGGGTCCGACGCGTAGCGTCCGCTCGCCCCGATACGTGACCATCCCCGGCCCCGCGCCCGCGATTTTGCGCACCTGACGGCGCGGTGCGAAATCCACCTCGACGTGCCCCGCCGCCCGCGCGCTGCTGTAATAGGCTGCCAATCGGGCCGCCATTTCGAGCACCTTCGCATCGTCCGCCGCATTCGGCACATGCTCCGCGCTCCACTGGACGATGACGTGCGCGCCACCGACGCCCCGTGCGTGCAGCCAGGTATCGTCCGGGTGGGAGAGCGTGAAGGTGACGTGCTCGTTCTGCGGCCCGCTCCGGCCAACGAGTAGGCGATGGCCCGCCGGGGTCGTGTACGCGCGCGGGCGGCGGATGGCGGGCGGTCGCGCGCCGCC
>JAICJW010000564.1 GCA_025928215.1 Chloroflexia bacterium
AGCCACCGCACCGCCCGCTCGTCCCCCGCCCGCTCGAAGTGATACGCCACGGCGTCGGGATCGGGGCCGGGCGTAACAATGAGTGCCTCCCCCACCCGGCGATGCATCCGCCGCCGTCGCGCCGCGAGCATCCCTTCATACAGCGCCTCGCGGATCAACGCATGGGCGAATCGCACCTCCTCACCGTCGGGGGACTCGATCAGCAGCCGCGCCTCCACCGCCGGTTCGATCGCATCGAGCAGCGCGTTCTCGTCCACCTGACCGACGATTGCCCAGACGGCGAGCGGCACCTCATGGCCGATGACGGCGGCGACGGCGAGCAGGCGCCGCGTTTCATCGTCCAGTCGCGCCAGCCGCCCATCGATCACCTGCCTGAGGAGGGGCGGCACCGATACCTGGGCCAGTTCACCGAGCAGCCATCGGTCGCCTTCTCGGCGGAGTGCGCCCCTCTCTTCCAGCGAGCGGAGCAGTTCGCCGAGGAAGAGGGCATTCCCTTCCGTGCGCGCTTGCAGATAGGGGACGAGCCGCGCCGCCTCCCTCTGCGGCAGGGCGTAGCGCTCGGTGACGAGCGCCCGCACCGCGTCATCATCCAGGCGGGCGAGTTCGATCCGCTCGCCGTCCGCCTCCCGCACGAGCAGGGGAAGGAGGGGGTACAGCGGATGGCTGCGGGTCACCTCATCGCTGCGATAGGTGACGAGGATGAGGATGGGGAGCGCCCCGACCGAACGGGCGAGGAAGCGGAGCAAGTCGCAGCTGGCCGGGTCCGCCCAGTGAAAATCATCGAGCAGGAGGACAAGCGGGCACACCGCCGCAACTGCCGCGATGAAATCGAGCGCCGGCCGGAAGAGCGCGGCCTGATTGGCGACGTCACTCATACCACCCTGTTCGGTAAGGAGATCGGGCACTGCGGGCAGTGCGCCGCCCGCCGGATATCCCTCGAAGAGATAGAGCCACGGGCCGTACGGTGGCGTCTCGGCCAGATCGAAACAGCGCCCTGTCAGTACCAGCGCGCCCTGTTGCGCCGCCTCGCGGCACAGCAGCTCGGCGAGGGCAGTCTTGCCGATCCCCGCCTCCCCGCCGACGAGCGCGAGGCTCCCGTGCCCTGCTAAGGCTGCGTCGAGATGCTCCCGGAGAACATCCAATTCACGGTCGCGTCCCACCAATGTAAGCGGTGTGCGCGACGATGCAGGTCTGCGCATGGTGTACCTCGTGCCGCACACAGTGCCCGCGGGACCAGCGAGAGTCAGGGGGCTGCCGTCGCGAAATAGGTCTCGGCGGGCGTCCGATACCCGAGCGCCTGATGCGGTCGCGCCTCATTATAGAACAGGAAGTAGTCACGCAGCCCTTGGCGTGCCTCGCGCGGGCTGGTGTAGTCGCGCAGATAGACCTCCTCGTACTTCACCGTGCGCCACAGCCGCTCGACGAAGATATTGTCCAGTGCCCGTCCCTTGCCGTCCATGCTGATTTGCACGCCGCCGTCAGGAGATCGAGATACTGCGGGCTGGTGAAATGGCTTCCCTGGTCGCTGTTCCAGATCACGGGTCGCGCCTGTGCCAATGCTTGCTCAGCAGCCGTGAGAACAAAGGGCAGGGCGAGGGTCTGGTCCAACTCCCAACTGACGTCGTAGCGCGAGAACCAGTCGAGCACGGCGACGAGGTAGAGCCACCCAGCGTGCAAACGCACGTATGTGATGTCGATCCCCCAGACGTGATTCGGGTAGGCATTGGTGCGGTCGCGCAGCAGATAGGGGTAGACGCAGTGCTCGCTGTCGTGACGACTCAGATTCGGCCCTGGCGCGATCCCGACGATGCCCATCTCGCGCATATGCCGCTGCACCGCCTTGCGGTTGATGGTCCTGCCCTCACGGCGCAGCTGCGCCGTGATCCGTCGCGAGCCGTAGAACGGATCAGCCCGTTGAAATGCGGAGGCCGGGCCGATAGCATCGTCTCCTTCTGAGTCGCGCTGAAGGAGATATGCCGCCATGATGGGTGTCAAGCTGCGGGCGTTCGCCCCGCTCGGTG
>JAICJW010000091.1 GCA_025928215.1 Chloroflexia bacterium
ACGGCGACGCCGACCGCCTGATCCAGCCCGGTCAGCGCGAGTTCGGCATCGTTCGTTAGCCGCATGATCGCCGCCAGCGTGCGGAGGTGCGGCAGGAGGCGGTCGCGGTCACCGGGGCGATCCACCCCCGCGAGACCGATCCACGCGGCACGGAAGGAGACGTCCGCCTCGGCGTGTCGCGCCGCCTGCGCGACCGCGCCGCGAATGCTCTCAATCGCCCGCTCCAACCCAACGGCGGCCTGATTGCCACTCCCCGCCATACCCCGCCCGCATTCGCGCCCGTCCGCATCCACGATCACCGCGAGCGTCTTCGTCGCGCCGCCGTCTACGCCGAGAAAGTGGGCGGGGGGCATCCGTGTCATCGCCCGCTCTCAAGCGCGGCCCGCACGACACCCCCTGCCGCAATGAGCCGTGCCCGTGCCGCTACCGGGTCAATAGCGGCACGCGCCGCGACGATGGCGGTTTTCACCTCGTCATGCGATGCGTGCAGCAGGGCTTCCGCCTCCGATTCGGGTAGGCCGGTCGCCTCCCGCACGATGCCGATCGCGCGCCGCCGCAGTTTGGCGTTCGTCGGTTGCACATCCACCATCAGATTGTCGTAGGTCTTGCCGAGCAGGATCATCGTGCCGGTGCTGAGCATGTTGAGGACCATCTTTTGCGCCGTCCCCGCCTTCAGCCGCGTCGAACCAGCGATCACTTCCGGCCCGACGACCGGGGCGATCATGATATCCACGAGCCGCGCTAACGGCGTACCCGCATTGCAGGCGATCCCGACCGCGAGCGCTCCCTGTTCCCGCGCATAGCCGACCGCGCCGAGCACATACGGTGTCCGGCCGCTGGCGGCGATGCCGACGAGCGTGTCCTTCGCGATGACACTGAGCCGCGCGGCGTCCGCCCTGCCTGCCTCCGCGCTGTCCTCCGCGCCCTCAATCGAGCGCGTGAGCGCGTCCGGCCCGCCCGCGATCCAGCCGACAACCTGTTCCGGCGGTGTGCCGAACGTCGGCGGGCACTCGGAGGCATCGAGCACGCCGAGCCTGCCGGATGTCCCCGCGCCCATATAGAGGAGTCTTCCACCTTGCCGCAACCGCGTGGTGATCCCTTCGATGGCGCGGGCAATCGGCGGCAATTCCCGTTGCACGGCAGCCGTGACCGTCGTGTCCGCCGCGTTCATCGCCCGCGCGATTTCCAGCGCACTCATCCGGTCAATCGCGGTCGTCGCCGGGTTGCGCTGTTCCGTCGCCAGCGCGCCGAGATCCTCGGCGGGATCGGACACCATTTGCTTCTGCTCCATCTCTCGCATACAACACGGCACGTGACTGTGTGCAGTGTACTCGGAGCAAGAGATTCCTGTCGTATCGTGCCGAAGATCGCGGCTTTCTGCTTCCGTTACCGCACCCCACGCGGGTTGGTGCCCGCTTCCTATGCTAGAATCGCGATGCGGAGCCGATCCACCGGATGCCGTGGCGCGCGTTATGCTGCATATACGACAACCGATTCACGTTGTACGACGCGGGGAGAGCCATTTTCTCCGACCCATTTCAGGAGGAGCGAGATGCAGGTTCATGAGCAGGTGACGGGACTGATGCGCGCGCTCAACAACGCGGTCGCGGTCAATGACGACGGCTCCGGGGTGACGGTCAATGACCGGGGCGCGGTACGGGGCGATCTGATGGACACCCTCGCCTGGAATGCCGCCTTCGGCCAGAACGGCGTCAAGGAGGCCTCCATCTGGCTGATCCGCGCGATCGGCGAGCAGATCGGCGTCATCCCCGCCTCGATCCACGACTATTACATGGCCGCCGGGCGCGGCGAATTTGCCAATGTCACCGTCCCCGCCTGCAATATTCGCGGCATGACCTATGACAGCGCCCGCGCCGCCCGCCGCGCCGCGCAATCGCTCGACGCTAAGGCGCTGATCTACGAAATCGCCCGCTCCGAACTCGGCTATACCGGGCAGGGGCCCGAGGAATTTGCCGCTCAGATACTCGCCGCCAGCATCCGCGAGGGGTACGAAGGGCCGGTCTTCATCCAGGGCGACCATGTGCAGGTCAACGCGAAGAATTACGCGAAGGACGCGGACGCGGAGATCGCCGGGATGCACGACCTGATTAAGCGCGAGCTGGCAGCGGGCTTCTACAATATTGACATTGATACCTCGACGCTCGTGGACCTTGAGCAGGGATCGCTGGACGAGCAGCAGAACGTCAACTACACGCTCGCCGCGCACTTCACGCACTTCATTCGCGGCCTTCAGTTCGGCGATCTGACCGTCTCCGTTGGCGGCGAGATCGGCGAGGTCGGCGGCAAGAACAGCACAGTCGAGGAGTTGCACGCCTTCATGCAGGGGTACGAGCGCGCGCTGAAGATACTGAATGCGGACGCGGTCGGCATCTCCAAGATCAGCGTGCAGACCGGCACATCGCACGGTGGCATCGTCCTGCCGGATGGGACGGTCAAGCAAGTGAGCGTGGACTTCGACACACTCGGCAGACTCTCCGCGGTGGCGAAAAAGGAATACGGCCTCGGCGGCGCGGTGCAGCACGGCGCGAGCACGCTGCCGAAAGAGGCATTCAATGAGTTCTCGAAAGCGGACGCGATCGAGGTCCATCTCGCGACCGGCTTCCAGAACCTGATCTTCGACCACCCCGCCATGCCCGCCGACCTCAAGGAGCAGGTCTATACCTGGCTGCGCGAGAACCGGCAAGAGGAACGCAAAGAGGGCATGACGGACGAGCAGTTCTACTACACCACCCGCAAGCGCGGCTTCGGCCCGGCGGGGATTAAGGAGGCGTGGTGGAACATGCCGGCGGAGAATAAGCAGGCGATCATGACCGATCTGCAAGAGGAATTCCGCGTCATCTTCGACCGGCTCGGTATCGCCGGCACCGCTGCGCAAGTGGACGCAACCGTCCGTCCCGTCAAATCCGCCCAACCGATGCCCGATTCGATGCGCGCCCCCGTCGGGGATTGACGCGGGATGCACGATTGGCTCACGGTGCCGGAGGGGGAGACGGATGAGGCGCATCTGACGCCCGGCGCGTTCCTGGCGTATCGCCTCCCGCGCCTTGGCAAGATGGCCGAGCAGAACGTCGTGCATCCCACGGTGCTGCTCGCCTTCCAGACGCATATCGCGGATCAACTCGTCCACGAGACACATGCGCGGCCGATGGGCGAGGGGTTTTCGACGCAGGCCGTCGCGCCTTTCTGGAATGGCACACTCGGCGGCGCGCCGATCTCCATCCAGCGGCTGCCGATCGGTGCGCCAATGGCGGCAAGCGCGTTCGAACTGCTGATCGAGAGCGGCGCGCGGACGTTCATCGTCGCGGGCATCGCGGGGAGCCTGACGCCGGACGTACCGATTGGCGGCATCGTCATCCCGACGGGGGCGCTGCGCGAGGAAGGGACATCGTATCATTATCTGCCGCCGGAGGCGGACCCGGCGACTGACGCGGGCCTGACAGCGGCGCTCGTCATGGCAGCAGAGGCACGGGGCTTCACACCGGGCGTCGGGCGGGTCTGGACGACGGATGCGATCTTCCGCGAGATGGGATGGAAAGTGCGGCAATACGGCGCGGCGGGCATCCTCGCGGTCGAAATGGAACTCGCGGCGCTGCTCGCCGTCGCCCAGGTGCGCGGCGTGCGCCTCGCTGCCGTCCTCGCTATCTCCGACGAACTCTTTCACCCGTGGACGCCCGGCTGGCACATCGAAGAATTCCTCGCTGGCAGCCGCGCCGCCGCCAATATCGCCCTCGATGTCGCGGCGGCGGTGAATGCTGCGCGCTGAGCGGGTAGGCCGTCCATAGGAGATAGAAAGGTCGGGAGCAACGAATGGGTACGACCATAGCGCATGAAGTAAATTTTCCGTGGGGCGACGATCGCCTTGCGGGAACGCTCTATCTGCCCGCCTCACCGCCACCGCACCCCGCCGTCCTCATGCTTCAGGGCTCCGGACCTGCCGACCGTGACAGTGGCGGCTATTTCCCACCGATTCGCGAGACCTTTCTCAGCCGGGGCATCGCAACCTACTCCTTCGACAAACCCGGCATCGGCGGCTCGTCCGGAGACTGGCGGCGCTATGCCCTCGCCGGTCGCACCGACCAGGCGCTCGCCGCCATCGCGCTCCTGCGCGCGCACGAAGCAATTGATCCGCAACGGATCGGGGTGTGGGGGCAGAGTCAGGGCGGCTGGCTGGTGCAGATGCTCGCCGCACGTCTGCCCGACCTCGCCTTCGCCATCGCCAACTCGGGCGCCACGATTGGCGTGGAGGAACAAGACCTGTATGGCTGCGAGCACACGATGCGCGCCGAGGGCAAATCCGAGGAGCAGATCGAACGCGCGCTCGCCTTTATCAACGCCGTGCATGCAGCGGCATTACGGGGCGACGATTACGCGTCGGTCGAGCGGCAGCTGCTGGCACCGGCACGGGGCGAGCCGTGGTACGGGTATCTGTCCGTTGATGATGAAGAGGACTGGGGCGGAATCAGCCGGTTTGTGACGGAGCGATACGAGCCGACGGAAGCATTGGCGCGCGTACACTGCCCCTTCCTCGCGCTCTTCGGCGCGCTCGATGTGCTGGTGCCTGCGTGGAAGTGTGCGGCGATCTATAACCAGTCCCTCCGCGCGGCGGGGAACCAAGACGCGACGATTGTCGTATTCCCCCAGGGAAATCACCGCATCCTACTCGCGGAGGCGGGCGAATTCGTCCCCGGCTACCTCGATCTCCTCGGCGACTGGGCTGCCCGACGGATCGTGGGCAGGGGGCGGTGAGCGGTACGCCGGGGGATTCGGTCCATTCCACCCCCTACCCACGATCCCCTACCCGCTCGTCACGTAGGCGATGAAGCCGCCGAGGCCAATGGTGCCCGCGCTCTCGATGCGTGGCTCGGAGTATTGCTTGCCGGGTTCCCAACTGTTGCCGCCCCAGGCGTTGAGGCCACCGCGATAGCCCGCGACCGCGGCTGCGTTCCAGACCCGCGCATTCGAGTCGCCGTACGGATAGCAGATATAGCGCACCGGCCAGCCGATGCGCGCTTCGAGGTCGGCTTTGCTTTGCTGCATCTCATAGGCGAGTTGACCGTCACCGATCTTCGTCAGGAAGGGGTGATTGACGGTATGGCTCTCGACTTCGTTCCCGGTACGGACGAGGTTGACGAGTTGGTCGTTCGTCAGCGTGCTATGCCCGGTGATGATGAAATAGGTCGCCACGAAACCGCGATCGTGCAAAATCGGGAAGGCGATTGCCTGATCGGCGTTCGCGTCGTCGAAGGTAAGGGCGACGGGTTTATCAGGTAGGGTGCGGCCACCGAACATCGCTTCGTAGAGTTGGGAAACAGTGACGGTGTGGTAGCCATTCTGCTTCAGCCAATCCATCTCCGCCGTGAAATCGCCGGGCGACGTGAAGTAGCGCGATGGCGCACCGATATGGTGATAGACCATCACCGGCACATGAAAGGCGACAGGCGCGGTTGCCTGCGAGGGGGCACGGCCCAGCCATGCCGCCGGGTACTTGCGCGCATCGAAGCCGCCGCGCCCGAGCGGCATCAAGACAACATCGTCCGCCATGCTCGCATGATCCGGCCGCCACGCCAGTTCACCGCGCTCGAAGAATTGCACCGTCATTCCCGGCACGCCGAACTCTTCAGAGATCGGCAGACCGAGCAGCGACGCGCCATCGTGGGCCTCCCAGAAGCGGCGGAGCGCGTAGGCCATCGTATGCTTGGATTCCGTAAAGCCGCGCCGGTCCGGGCTATCGGGCGGCAGAACGGCAATTGGCGCGAATGGGCCGTCTGTCCGGCCGCCGCTCGCTTCCCGGCCGAGCGGGCCGGGCAACACGGTGCCATCTTTCCGAAGATCGAGCCGGACATTCTGGAAATACTGAGCGGTCGTGTCGCCCTCCGGGAATGCCTCGGTGATCGGCGGGCCGATGATGTTCTCACCGCCGTGCGCGTACCAGTAGGAGAGGAATGGCTCGCGGATGTTGTGCCCACCCGCATCGTTATAGCCGACCGGACTCAGCGGCGTATCGGCCTGCACGGAGATCACCGACGAGACGAGCGTGAGCATGATAACCCCAACGACCCACCATGCCCCACGGCGTGGCCATCCCATGCATTTCCCCTTTTCCCCGGACGCGCCCACGCGCGTCGCCCCTCATACGCATATCGCCACAAGTAGCGGAGCAGTATCGTATCAATTATTGCGGCGATGTAAAGCCGCTTGTACGGGAAAATGAAGGCCTGTCGCACTCCGGCACAGACAAAAGCGCATCCATTTCGATGGATGCGCCCTGCATGCGGCAAACTATGCCGGGAGATGTCGGTTAGAGGAGAGTGAAGCCTAGTGCCTGCGCGAGAATAATCAGCACGAGCGCGACGGCGAGGAGCGCCGAAACGATCATCAAGTCCGCGCGGGTGATCGTGCGTTGGTCATTCATCATCGGTCGCATCGCCATGATTGTTGCTCCTTTTCATAGACCCCTCTGACCCATATAACGTACCTGACGCAAGAACGGTTCCACGAGAAACGACGTGTGGAGAAGGATATCTCCGGCTTACGGATCGAAAGGGGCACGCCGGTCTCCTCCATAGGGTAAAGTGATCGCATAATGAGCAACGATACCCATCCGCGGATATGGCCCCGACACGTAGCACGCGGCACGCGGCATTTCCGCCGAGTGGCGCTCGTCGCCATGCTCGTGCTGTCACTGGTCGGCAGTGCGGAGATCGGGCCGCTGATCGCGCCGCGCAATCTGCTGCTGTACGACGTGCAGCATTTCGCGGATACGCGGCTGCCGCATCCGACCCCGCGTGGTCACGGCGCGATCAGCGGGCGCGTGACGGAGCGCGACGGCGGGCCAATCGCGGGGGCAGCCGTGCTGGTCAGCACCACGGATGGCATCGTCTATCAGGCGACGACGGGCACGGACGGCACCTATACGCTCGCCGGCATTCCCGCCGGCCTCTATACGCCAATGGCCGCGAAGAGCGGCTACGCCGACGCCTTCCCCGCGAACCGGCGGCATCAAATCCTCGCCTGGCGCGTCGCGGCGGTACATGTGCATGACGGTGAGACGGCGCATTATGTTCGCTTCGCCCTCCAGCGGATCACAGCGCAACCGGCGGCGCTGCCGACCGATCTGGCGCTTGGGCCGGTCGAGACGCGCCAGAGCGATCTGCCCACCACCGTCACGAGCCATGCCCGCACGGTCGCGTTCACGCGCGGCGGGAAACTGCTGACCGATCTCGCCGTCTACGAACCGGTGACCGGGAATGGACCGCTGCCGGTCCTGCTGGCAATCTATCCAGGTACGCCCGCCTCGTGGGATCGGGTGTCGGTGCCACTCGCCGCCCAGGGATACGTCGTGCTGGCGATTTTCCCGACACGCGGCCTCGATCTCGAAGCGGATATGGACGATACCGCCGCGTTCGTCGCCCTTGCGCGGGCGGGAAAAATCAGCCCGCGCGCGGATATGACCCGGCTCGGCATCCTCGGCGGATCGTTCACGTCGCTCCATGTCTACCGCTGGCTGGAACGTGAGGGAGGCGTGCGGGGCGCGGTCGTCCTTGGCGGCATCGCGGACCTCTTCGCCTATCGCCTCGACTGGGAGCGCGGCCTGCTCAATCTGCCGCCGGAGGTGGGCGACATTGACAGCGCGCTGATGGCCCTCGGCACGCCGGATCACCGCCCGGAGCAGTATCTGCGCTACTCCGCCGCCTTTCACCCTGACCGCCTGCCGCCGCTGCTCCTCGCCCACGGCGCGAAGGACCGCATCGTGCCAACGCATCAGACGACGGACTTCGCCGCCGTCCTCGCGGCACACGGCAAAGCGGTGGAGACACATTACTACCCGAACATGGAGCACTACTTCGCTGATGCCAGCGACGCCGATACGCAAGACCTCTATCGCGCTACTATCGCCTTTTTCGCCCGCACAGTGAGATAAAATCTATCCGCCGAGGCGTGCGTCCAGTTCCGGTAGGAGGACGATGCCATCCTGATCGCTGCCGGACGAATGCACGACGAGCCAGGTACAGGGCGCACCGCTCTCATTACAGGGGGCGTGCGGCACGTCCGCCGGGAGGTAGAACTGGTCCCCGGCGCGCACGATGGCCCGATGTTCGGCGTTTTCGCCATAATAGACGGCGCACTCGCCTTCGAGCAGATAGGCAATCGTCTCGATACCGCGATGGTAATGCACTTTCGCCCGCGCGCCCGCCGGCATCGGTAGCAAATTCATGCAGAGGTGCTCCGCACCGGTCGTTTCGGCGGAGACGCCCGCGCCATACGCAAATCCCTGCTTACCGACGTAGGTCTGACCGGGCCGGATAACCTGAACGCGGTCTATCGCTGGTGCAGTCATTGCCATCTCCTTCTCACATGGGGCGAGGATCGCGGGCGTCAGCCTGGGTTCTCGCTCTATCTACGCATCGTCGGGCTGCATCGTTGCATCATACCGCTTGATGGAATAGATCGAAGGTCTTATCATTAGAAGTACTAACAGTTGAGGTACTCGGCGTGGGACAGGGAGCGAAGGATGCGCGATCCAGGCAAGGCGTATTTGGTCGAGGCAACGATCACCGCACGACCGGAGCGCACACCGCGCACCATCGCGCAGGAAGGAAAGTCCCCCGGGCGAGCGCCGCGCCCGCCGCTGAAGCAGACGTTTCGCGCGCTGCGGAACCCGAACTACCGCCTCTTCTGGTGCGGTCAGGTCATCTCGATGGTCGGCACGTGGATGCAACGGATCGGGCAGGCGTGGCTCGTGCTGCGGCTCACGGATTCCCCCCTCGCTCTCGGCATCGTCACTGCCTGCCAGACGCTCCCCGTCCTGCTCCTTGCCCTCTTCGGTGGCGTGATCGCCGACCGGATGCCGAAACGGCGCGTGCTCGTTATCACGCAGGGCGTGATGCTCGCGCAGGCGAGCATCCTCGCCCTGCTCACCGCCGGGGGATGGATTCGCCTGATTGATCTCTACATCCTCGCCGCCGTGCTTGGCACGGCGAGCGCCCTCGATAATCCGACGCGGCAGGCGTTCGTCAAGGAACTGGTCGGGCCGGATGATGTGCCGAACGCGGTGGCGCTCAACTCGATTGTCATGAATACCGCCCGGTTGGTCGGCCCGGCGCTCGGTGGCCTGACCATCGCGGCGGTCGGGGTCGCGGGCTGCTTCACCCTCAACGCGGTCAGTTTCCTCGCGGTGATGGGCGGCTTGCTCCTGATGCGCCCCGAACGGTTCTACGAGGTCCTTAGCCCGCCGCGCGGCAAAATGTTCGCGCAGATTGGCGAGGGGTTGCGCTACGTCGTGCGGACGCCGGATATCGCCCTCGTCATGCTGCTGATGGGTGTGATCGGCACCTTTGGCTACAACTTCACGGTGCTCCTACCGCTGATCGCCCAATATGTGCTTCATGCCGGCCCAATCGGCTTCGGCACCCTGACCTCGGCGATGGCGGTTGGCTCGCTGATCGCCGCGTTCGGCATCGCCTACACCGGCCGGGTCACGCAGCGGACGTTGCTCACCGGCGCGGCGGGGTTCAGTGTGCTGTTGCTCTGCCTCGCCCTCACCAGCATCTGGGCCGTGACGATTGCCGTGCTCGTCGCGCTCGGCTTGTTCAGCATCGTCTTCACGACGACGGCAAATAGCCGCCTGCAAATTCTCGCGCCGCCACAGTTGCGTGGCCGGGTAATGAGCCTCTATACGATGCTCTTTCTCGGCTCGACGCCCATTGGGAGCATCGTGCTCGGCACCCTCGCGCAGCGTCAGGGCGTGCAGGTCGCGGTGGGCGAAGTCGCCGTCGTCTGCGGACTGGGCACCATCGGCGGCCTGCTCTATATCCGGCGCCATCGCGTGGTCTCTCCCATCGCAGTGAGCGAGCCAGAGCGGACGGTCGCGGCAGACTAAGAGATGATTCCCGCCATCGCGACGCGCGGGAGGAGGATGACGATGGCGCGGGTGGAACAGCGCAAGGCGATGCGCGGCGGTGTCGGATTGCGTGCGTACGATGAGGAGCGCGCCTGCCCGGGCTTCACGCTCTTCGCCCCGATGTACGGCGACGGAACCGTCTCCCTCATTGATCTGCATGGTGCGGTCGTCCACACGTGGCGGATGCCCTATCCACCGGGCTTGTACGGTCATCTCACGCCCGCAGGCACGCTCTTCTACTGCGGCAAAACGCTGGAGCAGTCGGATCGGTTCATCAGCACGCAGCCATGGAAGGGTGGTGCGGTCCTCGAAGCGACCTGGGGCGGCGACATCCTGTGGGAGATTCGCCACCCCGACCACCATCACGATGCGGCGAAATTGCGCAACGGCAATATCCTGCTCCTCTGCCTCGCACTGCTGCCGCGCGAACTCATCTCACAGATCCGCGGCGGCATTCCCGGTACGGAGCACGACGGGCAGATCTACGCCGATTATCTGGTCGAGATGACCACCGACGGGCAGACCGTGTGGGAATGGCGCAGCTGGGAGCATCTCGATCCAGCGACGACACCGATCACGGCGGCGCAGGAGTTCCGCCACGAGTGGACGCACGGCAACAGCGTGGCCGAGTTGCCGGACGGGAATATTGTCGTCAGTTTCCGCCACATCTCGACCGTCGCGATCATCGAGCGCGGCAG
Source organism: Chloroflexia bacterium (assembly GCA_025928215.1). Classification (GTDB taxonomy): domain Bacteria; phylum Chloroflexota; class Chloroflexia; order Thermomicrobiales; family JALYUS01; genus JALYUS01. Next base: position 10,621 of record JAICJW010000091.1, read on the forward strand.
TGGCGAGATCATCTGGCGACTGGGAGCGCCGCCGCTCGCCCAGCAGCACGCGCCCATACCGCTGCCAAACGGCAACTTGCTGCTCTTAGATAATGGTACGCACCGCCTCGACGCGCCGCAGCCCTATTCGCGGATCCTCGAGATTGATCCGGCGAAGGCAATTGTCTGGTCATATCAGGCACGCCCGCCGATTGATTTCTTCAGCCCGCTGATCTCGAATGCCCAGCGATTAGCGAACGGGAATACCCTCATCTGCGAGGGAAGTTTCGGACGGCTGTTCGAGGTAACGCGGGAGGGCGAGCTGGTGTGGGAGTACGTCAATCCCTCCTTCGGGCATCCCGCGAATGTACCTGGCAGCCCGGAGACAAACAGCGTTTTCCGGGCATTCCGATACAGCGAGGAGGAGATTGCCCGCGCGAAGCGGGCCCGATAATGTCGGCGCATCGCGATCTCGCACGCGAATGCGCGCGAGAAGCCCAGTGAGCTACAGGCCACCGCCGCCGATGGGATTCGGATACGCGCGGCACTCCCAGACCTGTTTCGGCGTGTCATAGCGGCTGATCGTGCGATGCGCGAGGTGGACGATCCGCCAGCCGGGTGTGAGAAGCGCGCGGAGAGAGGCTTCGTCGAAGAATCGCTTATAGGGGCGGTTATTCCGGCCATCGGGCGGCACGTGATAATAGTTCGGCTCCAATTCCTCGCCTTGCAGCGCGCCAAAATGCACATCGTCGGTCGCGTTGACGCGGAAGACGAAGACGCCGCCGGGCCGTAGCACACGGCGTACCTCGTCCACGATTCCCCGCGTCGCCTGCCAGGGGAAATAATGCATCGAGAGCGAGGCGATGACGCTGTCTATCGCCGCGCTCCGTACCGGCAGCGGCGACTGGAGATCCGCGACAAAGAAGCACGCGGCGGGGGCGTTCTCGACGGCCTTGCTGATCGGCCTGCGGATCACGTCGAAGGCGAAGACGCGAAACCCCCGCGTGGTGAGTTCCGCGGCATCCTCACCGATTCCGCAGCCGAGTTCGAGCACCGTGCCACCCGCCGCCCGCATCGCATCGAGAAAGGGATCGAGCCACGGGTCCGCGCCATGCTGACGGGATATGTTTCCCTGCGTAGCGGTCACGGTCGTACCCGCCCGGTCGTGATGCTGGCATCTGCTGGAACAGCATGCACCCGCAGATGCCATCCCGCCGCCTGCCATGCGCCATTCGCGTGCCGGAGCATACTTCCCTCCTCGACAACGTCAATCGTCAGCGCCGGGTTCCAGTCGCCTTCGCGGGTAAAAAGCGGCACGCCGCCGACCTGTGTACTGAAGACGTGCTGCCCATTCGGCGAGCGCGAGCCGCCCGCATCGCGCACCTCTCTGCTCGTCTCGCTCGCCATCTGTCCGGATTCTCCTCTTTTTCCACAGCCACGCGTTCCCATCGCTCGCGGCGACCGCGCGAACGCGTCCGTATGATACCGCTACTGGCACAGGGTGTGCGTACCTCAGATAGATACGTTGCAACGACTAAAGGAGCGGGCAGCCATGCAGGAACGACAGACACCGATCGAAGGAAACCGCGAGAGCGAGGCAACGACCCCGACGCGCACCGGCGATAACGTCCCCACCAGCGACGTCACCCCGCGCGAGGCAAAGACGATGGCCGCCGCGCCGATTGGTTTCATCGTCCTGGTCATTATCGTCGCGATCATCGTTGCGGTCATCCTCTTTGCCGTCCTGAGATAGAGGGAAGTTCGGTGTTCGGGGTTAGGAAAAAGGGCGTGCGCCGCCTTCTTCGAACAACGAACACCCAACATACCCCACTTCGATGCGTGGAAGACGATGAAGAAGGGGGGTGCGCTCCACCGGC
>JAICJW010000352.1 GCA_025928215.1 Chloroflexia bacterium
ACACGGTTCTTGTTATAGCGGATCAGCATGTCAGCATGTCGCATGACGTTTGGAGGACAACGGTAATTGTTTTGAAGCGTATAAGTAGCGATCGGCATCTCTAGGTATGTATCGAGATTGACGATAAACTCCGAGGAGCACCCACGAAATCCGTAGATGGCCTGATCATCGTCGCCAGTGACCATTAGATTACTTCCCTCGGAAACGAGCCGGATGAACTCCAAGTCCAAGAGGTTAATATCCTGAAATTCATCCACGATGATATCCGTGTAGCCACGCTGGATTGTCCGTCGTAAGGTAGCGTCGTCTCGAAGCGCCACACACGACCGGAGCTTCTGGTCGTCGAAATCCATCACCTTCGCGTTTCGCATCGCACGTTCGAGACTGACATATATATTGATGAGGTTATCGTATATCTCTGACTCGAACTTCGGGTCTTCGATCTCGGTATACCTACTTCGCATAATCTCGAAGAACACTTCCCGATCTACGCGGCGCGGATCGATAAATGCATTCTTTAGATATGAGAAAATATCGCGAAATGCCTGCGACGGCAATTTCAACGCGTCTTGGATTCTCGACTTCGCGAAGGAGTCCGCGAGATCATCTTCATCGAGGAAAACTGAGGAGGCCTTTGGATCTATCTCTAACGTCTCATCCCGAGATTGTCTACATAACTTCGCAAAGAGCGAATCGCTGATAAGCCGCTTATATTCTTGCGGAACGTACTTCTTCAGCAAACGATAGCCGAAAGCGTTTAGCGTCATTACGGATACACGACCGAAATCCATCATCGTACGCTTGGTAAGCAACGCGAACTTCTCTTCCAGAGCAGTAACAGCGGAGTTGTCAAATGTAAGGACTAGGATTCTCTCGGGTTGAATGCCTTGACGCATGCGATGCGCAACCCGATGCACAATCGTTTGGGTTTTCCCTGAACCGGCCGGTGCAATCAGTCGTATCGCTCTTTCAACCGAGAGGATAACCTCTCGCTGCTGTTGATCGAGTTCGGCGGTGATTTCAGCAATAGATATTGAGGTATCGTACTCGGTGTCTAAATCCTTCCTCTTCAGACTCTGGAGCCACTGTCTACGATTCTTGATCGTCTTAGATAATTGGTTGTCAGCTGACAGGGCAATCTCCATCACAACAATCTCCCACCGCACCGTGCCACGGTCACACCATTGAAAATCATCTCAGTGCTGCGTATGCTGATCGGTATATCACATCTTGTCAACGGCACCGACTTTGACGCAATACCTCGACGCGCCGGAAGAGATCGCACGAAATACCTGCCCATCAGATCAACAAGTGAAGGAATCCCGTATACCATCTTTCAATTCCAGTCCGCTACGACGCAGCGACGCCGAGCAGGTCGCGGAGCGGGGTGTATGGGATCGTGAAGGCGCTGGCGACGGGCGCTTCGGTGCAGCGGCCATCGTAGGTGTTGACGCCCTTCGCGAGCGCCGCATCCCGCCCGACGGCCTCCTCCATCCCCTGCGTGGCGAGCGCGACGACGTACGGCAGCGTCGCGTTCGTCAACGCTTGCGTGCTCGTGCGCGGCACGGCGCCGGGCATATTCGTTACGCAGTAGTGCGTCACGCCGCCAACATCGTAGACCGGGTCGCTGTGGCTCGTCGGGCGGGCCGTCTCGATGCAGCCGCCCTGATCTATCGCCACATCAATGACAACCGAACCGGGGCGCATCGCATGCACCATCGCTTCCGTAACGAGGCGCGGGGCGCGCGCGCCCGGAATGAGGACCGCGCCGATCACGACATCCGCCTCGGCGACGCTCTCCGCGACGGCGTGCGTCGTGCTGTAGAGCGTCGTCAGGTGGCCGCCGAAGACTTCGGAGAGGTAGCGCATCCGCTCGATGCTCTTTTCCAGCACCGTCACGTGTGCGCCCATGCCGAGCGCCATCTGCGCGGCATTCGTGCCGACCGTGCCACCCCCAACAATCGCCACCTTCGCCGGGGCGACGCCCGGCACGCCGCCGAGCAGCATACCGCGCCCGTTGTACGTCTTCTCCAGATAGTGCGCGCCGACCTGAATGGACATCCGCCCGGCGACCTCGCTCATCGGGTTGAGGAGCGGCAGGAAGTTGGAGGCGAGTTGCACCGTCTCGTAGGCGATACCCGTTGTGCGGCTATCGAGCAAGGCGCGGGTCAGTGGTTCGTCCGCCGCGAGATGGAGGTACGTGAAGAGGAGAAGGCCGGGGCGCAGGAAGCCGTATTCCGCATGCGTCGGCTCCTTGACTTTGACGACCATCTCCGCTCCCCATGCATCCGCCGCCGCCGGGACGATTCGCGCACCTGCCCGCTCGTACTCGCCGTCCGCGTAGCCGCTACCACTCCCCGCACCCCGCTCGACGAGCACCTGCGCCCCACGCGCGGCGATCTCCGCGACGCCCGCCGGGGTCATCCCAACGCGGTTCTCGCGATCTTTCACTTCTTTCGGCACGCCAACGATCATTCCCACGCGGTTTCACCCTTCCCGATGCGACGCGCCTTCCTATCTGCGCCCCACACCCTCACGCAGCAGCCAGTAGCCAGTAATCAACGCCTTTTCCATGCCTGAGTCCACGTTGCCTGTATCGTACCACTCAACAGGCACCTTCTTTCATGGCGCTAACCACCGGATACTGACTGCTCCCCGCTCCCCGCTCGTTGCCGATGAATCGCGTACGCTTGGCCGCGCAGATCGCGCAGAATGACGGAGCGGCCACCGGGCGGGCCAAAGATCACGAGTACCGCGAACTGCCGCACACCATACTGTTGTGCCAGCCACTGCTCGATTATCGCAGCGACATCATCGGGGTCGAAGGGCGTCGCGCTCTCCGTCTCGATCAGCAGCCCCTCCCCATGATGGGTGGCATGATAGCCAGGCAGGAGATTGATCGCCTCGATCGCACCCTCTTCGAGTGGCGCGGTGCCGGTAACCGTCGCCCCCTCGTCCGCCACGGCAATCTCGACGCCGAGGTCTTGCGATTCGTCCAACTCCGGGTCATAGCCAAGGACCTTGATGCCTCTCCCCTTGTCCGCCGGATGCGCGACGAAACTGCTCGCCGCCGTCCCGCCCACCGACTTCGCCGCGACGAAATCCTCCGATGTGGACGGCGCGTTGCCCGCCAGCGCCGCCGTGATGATCGCCGCGATCTCTTGTGTCGCCATCGCACCCACCCCCTGTCCCCTCTCGTGTCGGGAGGGGTGATTTATCGCAATGCTGTTGCCTTCTCCATCACGCCCCGATCTTTCAGAGAGGGCGCACGGCTGTGCGCCCCTACGGCTCCCCCCTCCCACGCCGGGGTCAGGGAAGAAACGCCTTCACCGCCGCGATAAACGCCTCCGGCTGGTCGTGCGCGATCGTGTGGCCACTGCCGGGGAAGTGGACGAGGCGGGCATTGGGCAGGAGCGCCATCGCCCTCGCCGCCATCGCATCGGAGAGCGAGCCACCTGCGCCTGGATCGGCTTGGAGGATCATGAACGGCTGCGTGATGCGGGGCAGGTTTTGCTCCAACTTCTGCTCACCCTGCGTTCCGGCAATCATCGCGTCGAAGGGGCCGTCCGCCGTCATTTGCAGCCATGAAGCCTCGCGCCGCCATTCGGCGTCGTCGCGGTTCGGGCGCATGAAGGCGAGCATCGTCACGAGTTCCTCCGTCGGCAGATGCTTGATTTCGCGCACATCGCGCATCCGCTCGGCGACATAGACGCCATCGTGATAGGGCGGGTCTACTGCGACGGCCCGCGCCACGCGCTCCGGCTCGCGCGCCGCGACGAGCGTCGCCGTGATCGCGCCGAGCGAAAAGCCGACGACGGCGACCCGCGGGAAGCCGAGCGCGTCAATCAGTGCGACGATGTCGTCCGCGTAATCCACCCAGCGATAGTGCTCCGCGCCTTCGGGCTTGCCGCTCTCGCCGTGCCCGCGAAACTCGACCATGAAATGCCGCCCCGGAATCTCCGGCACGACCTCCTGCCACATCAACCAGCGATCCCAGATGCCGTGCAGCCAGAGGACCGGCTGGCCCTGCGGATCGCCCGCCTCGACGACATGCAGCGGGACACCATTCGCCTCAATCGTGTGATGCTGAACTACCACCGAGCACGCTCCCTTCCACCGCTTCGGCCCGCGCCGCCGCGCGCGATTGCCGCAGATAAAGTACCAACATTCCCGCCGCTGCCGCGAATACCGGCAGCGTCATTAAGAGCGCCGTCGCGTGGATACCGACGAGCGAGGCGAGCGAGCCATCAATCAGGCTGGCAATCGGGCGGGTGCCGAGGAAGCAGACACTCCAGAGCGCCATAATCCGGCCGCGCTGGTGATCTTCGACGCCGAGTTGCAGGAGCGTCGTCGCGCGCGTCTGCCCGGCGAGGTAACCGAACCCCGCGACGGCGAGGGCGATGAAGGCGAGAACGAGCGGCGAGAGGAAGGCATAGGTAGCGATCCCGACGGCGAGGAGCGCGAGCATGATCGTGATGCGCCGGTACGGCGTCTCGGAGCGACCTGTCGCGAAGACGGCGGCGATCACCGCACCCGTGCCGAATGCGCCGATCAGATAGCCGGCGAGTGTGTCCGAGTGATGGAAGACCTGGGTCGCGAACGCGGGCGCGAGCGTCGTCACGGGATCGAGTGCGAACGAGACGGAGGCGACGACACCGAGCAGAACCGCGAGCCGCATATCCTGCCGGATGACCGCGAAACTTTCGCGCAGTTTCGGGCGTTCCTTCGGGCGCTCTCCCTGTTGCCGGGGTTGGACGATCGAGAGCGCGCCGATCAGCGCCGCATACGAGAGGCAGTTGATGCCGAACGCCC
>JAICJW010000490.1 GCA_025928215.1 Chloroflexia bacterium
AGCCTGCCACCACCGGGAAAACTGCGTTATGCACGGATGCCGGTCTCTTAATCGTCGCCCTGGCCGGTCGCGCTGAGCGCGGGTGCGCCGAGCGGCGTTTCGGCCCCGGTGAGAACCGCCTCGGCGGTCGCGGTCTCCGGTGGCGCGAAGGTGGCGCGTAGCGGGACTTCCTTCAGCCAGAAGTTGAGAATGAAGGTGGCGAAGGAGAGGATCATACCGATCATGAAGACACCGGTGATCGCGTAGACGAGGGCGTCCTCCGTGTTGGCGAGCAGCGTTTGCAGCAATTGCGCGCCGTTCGGGAACGCGCCAAACTGACTCTTCAGTTGCGACAGCACCTGCGCCAGTTGCAGCGGGTTCTTGAAGGCATTGAGCGCCGCCGAGGGCGTTCCCTGCGGCACCGCGCCATCGAAATGCACCTTGTAGCGGCTGAGCATGATCGAGCCGAAGACCGCCGCGCCGACCGTGCCGCCGATCTGCCGGAAGAACTGGACGGTCGCCGTCGCCGCGCCGATCTGCCGCTGCGGGGCGGCATTCTGGACGATCAGCGTGAAGATCGGCATCGTCAGGCCCATCCCCGCGCCGACGAGCAGCATATCGCCCACCACGACGAGGCGCGAGGTATCCGCACCCATCCTGCCAAGGAGGAAGAGACCCACCGTCATGAGCGCGAGGCCGACGAGAACGAGCCCCTTGTACCGTCCCATCCGCGCGACGATCTGCCCCGCGCTGATGCTGCCGACCGACCAGATCACCATCATCGGTGTCAGGAGCGAGCCGGACTGCGTCGCCGAGACACCGATCACCGTCTGCATGAAGAGCGGGATGAAGAGAATGGAGGCGAACATCGCCATCCCGCTGAGGAAGACGGTGATCGTCGAGAGGGAGATGATCGGGTCGCGGAAGAGCGAGAGCGGCAGGATCGGTTCGACGGCGCGCATCTCCGCGAGGACGAAAGCGACGAGCATCACGACCGCGACGACGAGCAGCGCGACGACCCGCAGCGAAGCCCAGCCGTAATCCGTCACCCATGTCAACGCGAGCAGCAGCGGGACGAGGCCGCCGAGCAAGGTCACGGTCCCGGCGTAATCAATCACCCTCTTGATGCCCTCCGGCTTGAAGTAGGGGAAGGCGACGAAGAGCGCGACCGTCGCGAGGATGCCGACGGGTAAGTTGATGTAGAAGATCCATCGCCACGAGAACTTATCCGTGATCCAGCCGCCGAGCGTCGGCCCGAAGACGGAGGACATCCCCCAGACCGCGCTCAGGAGGCCCTGATACTTCCCGCGCACGGCGGGCGGAAAGATGTCGCCGATGATCGTGAAGGTGATCGCCATGATGATGCCACCGCCGACCCCTTGCAGGCCGCGGAAGATGATCAGTTGCGTCATGCCGCCACCAGGCAGGCCGGGGATGCTGCCCGCCGCCCCGCAGAGCGCGGAGGCAAGGACGAAGAGCACCGCGCCGCCGAGATAGAACCACTTGCGCCCGTAAATGTCGGAGAGCTTGCCGAAGATCGGCACTGCCGCCGTCGAGGTGAGCAGGTAGGCGGTCGTCACCCAGGCATAGCGGTCGAAGCCGTTGAGTTGGGCGATGATGCGCGGCATCGCCGTGCCGACAATCGTCTGATCGAGCGCCGCGAGCAGCAGCGTCAACATCACGCCCGTCATCGTGCCGACGATTTGCCGGTGCGTCAGGGTATGGAAACTCGTGCCGCCCGCTTGCCTCGCCTGCCGGGTTCTCGCCATTGCACCCCTGCCTTTATCGCGCGCCATTCGTCTCAATGAAAAATTCTTGCGTCCGATTGTACCATGCATCCCGCGCAAACGAGTGGGCTGAGGTGATCCGAAAGTCGCGTCTATCCGAATAGACGAATTGGGGAAGTGGGCAAGGAAATAACCGAGGAACGACGTATGCCAGACGAAGACGAACTGACCGCGCTCCGGGAAGAGATCGAAACGCTCGCGGCGTTCCTGCATGCCCTCCAGCGCGAACATGCGCGGCTCAAGGCCGATTTGGCCGCCGTTCTCCACACTGTCGGCGGCCAAATCGAAGTGCCATCAATCGCGATCCAGCCGTCTTCGCGCGCTCAGCAGATCGAACGCACCGTGAACCCTGTCACCCGCGTGGTCACATTTCGTCTGGTTCCGAAGGACTGATACCCCTCGCATAATTTGCAAACAGCGAAGAAGATGGTGGTGGCGGCCTAAAGCCCGCCACCACCGGGAAATGGGAAGCCGGGTGGCGCATCCACCGGTTCGCGCCCGCCGTGCATCGCGCGCCACTCCCATTGACGGGCGCGGAGGGCGAGACCGGCGGCGGGGAAGCGACGACCGATCAGCGTGGCGATGCGCGCCCGCCCGCCAACGAGCGGATCACCGAGCGCGGCGCGACCGAGCGCGGTGAGGCCAAACCGCCCGTAATCCCCGAACCACTGCATTAATCCCCACGTGCCGAGCGTCCGACGCAGCGCAGGCAGCACCCACGGCTGGCGGCGAACGGTGGCGAGCATCATCGCCGTGTACTCCCGCCATGATGGGTTATCGCGCAGGAAGCGTCGCGTCGTTTCCTCCCCCAGGCCATTCAGCGCACCGAGGAAGACATTCATGATCCGGTTGACGGCGGCCGGATCGCCGCCGTCACGGTGCGCCATCATCCGCGAGAGGCCCCAGAGCGGCGCCATGTTCGCCTGATGCGCGCCCGCGTGCCGCAGATGCTCCGCTTCCAGGAGATCGTGCGCGAGGCAGTAGCGCAGCATCCCGGTGATCCGCTGGAGGTTGCGGGTGTGCGAGCCGAAGCCGCAGAAGGTCAGCGGCGATTGCTGCGCCGCCGCGTCGCCGATCGAGACGATCCCCCGCGCCGCCCCCGTGCCGCGCCGCACGTCGTGATAGCGCGCCGGGATGAAGCCGTAG
>JAICJW010000483.1 GCA_025928215.1 Chloroflexia bacterium
CGACGGCCAACGCGCGCGCGCAGAATACCCGCATCCCGCCACCCGGCTCAAATCATCGCATCCTTACGGGGGGTATCGGGAGCGAACCGGGAAGCATCTTGGCGATAACCGTGGGCCTCCATGCACGGCACGAAGATGGCCGATAGCATCGCTTCACCACTCGATTGGAGGCCAATGTCATCGACGACGACGGCGCCAGATTTCGGCGAAGGGGATTCCTTCAAACACGCGTATCTGTCACGAGCGAAATCCGGTATTCGGGCGCAGATGGGACCAGCTCGATTTACGGCCGGGCGTAGGGCGAAGTCAGTGCGGCCACGGCTCGCAGGCTATACCGTCGTGATCCGCGTCATGGTGCCTGTAATAGCCAGGCTCTCCGACGTAAGCGGGCGCCAAGCCGACCAAGCGTGCCCATGAGCAATTCGGGGCCGCCGCGATATGCCTCAGGGTGAGGCCAACCGGCCAAGGGCTAGCAACCGTGATGATGGACAGCACGACCGCGACCGCGAACGTCCCGAGTACCAGCATCACGTACCATCGCGGCACCTGGTCCAATCCGGCGCGCCGGGATACCCGGCGAAATTGGCGCTGAAGGTGATGCAACCGCATGAACTCGGGATCGCGGCGGCGGAATCGGGAGTTCCTCATCGAGCACCTCGCGGCGCGCGTCGATCGGCCCGCCATTCCCACGGCATCTCAAATCGACCTGACCATATCCCCAGCCGCTCGCGCCGGGCATCGCGTTCCTCCGGCCGGTAATGCCCGCCGCTGTAGTGGGTGTAATCGACGGCCCAGCCGCGCCGCACCATCGCGGCATAGAGTTCTCCGGCGGTACGGCAGACGGCAACAACGCGGCCGTAGCGATCGATGTCCCGCTCCGTGAAGGCGCCGAACCCGCAGCGACAGCGGGAACGGGTCGGCATCGATTGTCTCTTTGAGCAGCCGGGCAAGCGCGGCATGCTCGTCATCGTTCAGGGTGAATGTCGGCATCGGGCAGATATGGCGCGCGGCCACCGGGAAGGCGAGTCGGCGCCGCTGACGCTCGGCCAAGCGCTCGCTTTGCCATTTGACCGCCGATTCCCTCCCCTGGAGCCTCGGATGGCTCTCATCGGGCGCAACGACGCGTCCCTGAGGCCGCCCTTTACGCGCATACCGCCCCCGAGGCAATATCCCGGCGGTTGAACGAAAAAGGGGGGCAGATCGTGAAAGCGCCGCTGGCTCTGGTTGCACTATCGTTCGCGCTTATTCTGGCGCTGTCGTCCTGCACCAATCCTTATGATCCGGGGCAGCGTGCGGTTGGCGGCGGCCTGATCGGAGCGGGAGCCGGCGCTTTGGTCGGCGCGGCGGCGGGTGCGCCCGGCACCGGGGCGCTGATCGGCGGCGCCCTTGGTGCTGTTGCGGGCGCCGTCACCACTCCGCCCCCTCCTGCCTATGCATATGGTCGGCCCTATCGGCGTTATGCGTCCCGACGCTGCGGCCGGCATTACCACTGGGTCGCCGGTCACCGGAACCGGCGCGGTTACTGGGTCCGGGCGCACTGTGCGCGGAATTGGTAGCGTCGCGCGTCATCGCAGGTGCGGAGTGACAGGGCCGCCGGCCCATGCATGCGGCGCATGGTCGGCTCGCATTATCTCCTGCCCTATCCTGCAAGCGCCGCCCCGGTGGGGGTCGCGCCGTCAGTTTCTATGTCTCTGAAATTACGCGGTGTTCTCAATCAATATGGCGGACGCTCCTCCGCCATACTGCGTCCTTCATTGTGACCGATGGACAAGGTTGACGAATCGCTCGGCTCTCCGGCGCAGCGGCAAATCAGCGAGATTGTCGCTCATGTTTCCGTGATCGTGACAAACACCAGTCGCCGCCACATTATGGAAACCATGATCCCAGATTTTGCTGACGACCAATGGCACAGGCGGCGGCAATAACTGGAATTCTCATCTGCCTCGCGAAGCTGATCGGTTTCATGCGGGTGATCTGGCGGAAACCTCCCTCTGATCCGGGCAGTGGAAGCAGTACGGGTGGCTTGCCGCCCGGTGCGTCGAATTAGATGTCGAGCATCAGTCCGACGATCTGGCGCGGGTTTATCGCGTTGCTGATAAGCGTCGGCATTGGAGCCTTCATAGGATGCTTGAACAAAAGGCTAATCGGCCTCATCTAGCAGAAGAGCAGCGTATAACAGAACCGAGCATCTGCCGCCCACAACGCGGATGGACGATCTCTGGATGTCTGGGCCGGAATGTTAATCGTCACTGTTAGCCTGTCTTTGGTTTATCTAAGTTTTGGTCCGTCTTGGCGACCTCGATCAGTTCGCGGAATGCCTGCATTCTCTCCGGCGCCATCGGAAGCCGGTTAGATCGTCCTGACGACGGCGGCGGACTTGAAGCGCCACGAGCGCACTCTCCGACGCGCGGACCCCACCTCCATTGCTCACCCGTGTAGGCCAGACAACCTCCTCGGTGATCTCGCGTGGCACTTCGAGCGTGGCCGGCGAGACGATATTGACCTCGACACCGGCACCGCGGTGCCGCAGCAGCACCGGGCTGAGGCGGCCAAAACCGGCCAGTTCATGCGATACATGGCGGCGGTCGAGTACCAGAATCTCGAGCTCTTGCGTTATGCGTAGTCGGACGTGAAACGAGATGGCGACTGTGCCGACCAATGCGCCGCCGCCGCGTGCCTTTGCCCAATTGTTCATCCTACCGATATTGCGGGGTTGCATACACGATAGTCGCGCCGCGAGCTTACCAGCACGATGAAATTTGGGGTAAACTCGCCTTTCGCCGCTACCTCCTGGCGGATCGGACCTGTTGAGGATTAGGCGGGGGTGAAGACGGCACCGTGGGGACTCCAAAGTGCTACGGTGCGGAGGATCGTTCCATCGAATCGTCGCCTGCGGTTTGACGGCCCCCTTTTTTCCGGGGACACGATGCCGCGCGACTCGCGAAATCCATATTTCATGCAGAAGATCTGCGGAGTTCCGAGGTATC